>PYJE01000184.1 GCA_003635305.1 Candidatus Poribacteria bacterium
AAGTTGACTGCCTCCGCCTTTAGAGTTACATGTTTTAACGCGAATGAAGATTGTGCGTAATTTCTCAAAACCGACGCGCGCTAATTCATTCGCTGCGATGAATCCGAGTGCTGCCTACGCGATGCAGCCGTTCACGAACCAACGCAATTAACAACGTTTCGTATAGGATACCACAAAAACCCAAAATTTGCAAACAAAAATGTTTGCATGGATTTCATTAGTTATCTTAATTATACCACATTTGCATCAAAATGTCAAATTAAAATTTGTTTAATGTCAGAGGCACGGTTTTCGTCGGGCGTAGTATCAGAAAACCATCACGGTATTTTTGAACGACGGTTAGGAAGCGACGCGGGAAAATGTCTCTTTAGGTCCGTTAGGACCTAGATGTCTATAGAAAAACGTGTTCCCTGCCCTTTCAAGGTCCATTAGGCAATAGCGTTCGCATAAACGTGCTGATCAGCTCCGGGGTGTTCCCTGCCCTTTCAAGGTCCATTAGGACCTTAATGGAACGGATGACAAGTGTTGAGTTAAACACATTAAGGACCTAAAGGACCTTAGGGTTCTTGGTGTTGCGTGTGCTATAGACATTCAGGTCCTACGGACCTGAAGAGGATTCCTTGCCATGCAAAGGCACTTGCCAGGAATACCACCTTGGATCCTGAACATTATAGCTGCCGCAGCAGAGCTCGTAAGCGCGCTTGGGAAGCGCAGGCGGTGCTGCGCTGTTTGCAACCGTGCCTACCGGACAGGAATTGTGGCATTTACGCCTATCTTGACATCATGAAATCCCGCTACGATTGCTGAGGCTTCAGCGTTGCCAACCGATTTCGGATGACACGGAGTTGGCTGTCAACGATGGCTAATTGCTCTACCGTTGCCGCCATGATTTCATCCTCGATTTCGGTTTGCAAGTGCCTCTCTGCTTTCAACATATCGTATCCGCCTTCGGACACGGTGTCATTCGCGAGGAAAAGAATTCGGCGTTGTGTTTCAAGCTGCGCTTGCTGCTTGCACAGTCCCTTCTCTGTATGAGCGGTCCGCCGGAGTTTCATAAGTTCCCTCCTTTTTGAAGTGCCACGGCTGTTAGCACGCGGGCCAAGTGGTGTTAATTCTCTTGTTGTTTCATCAATTTTTCTGATAATTGCGCGATGACCGCGAGGCAATGTTCCGTGTTTTCGGCCACCCCGAATTTCTCAAAAACCTTCTCAATCGCGCGCTCAAGTTCGGATGCTTGTTCCTTAGTTGTCGATGGCAAATCGACAACCCGTTCTTGCTCGCGTTGGTTCGGTCTGGTGATGCCAATCCGAATGGACTCACCTGCTGGCGATTGTTCGGCGTGCGGCCGATTTTCGTAGGAGACCGCTTCAAAATGATGGAACTTCCGCGCCAGTTCGGAAAGGTTCACCTCAAATTGAGCCGTGTCTGTATCGTTCCACGAACTCGGCGGTTTGTTGGCAAGAAAGGTGGCGATTGCCTCAAGCCAGCCTGTGAAATCCAAACCGAGATCGCAGGCGCGGATTAAGAATCCTTTAAGGCGCGTCTCAACTGTCACTGCCAGCAGCGATTCCGCTCTACTCGCCAATTCCCTGCGAAGTGCCTCGTTCACCTGTTTTAAAGCAAATGCCGAGCCGAGGAGTTGCTCAATGGAGTTCAGCAGGATGTCGTAAGCCCCGCCTAACTCAGCCAATGCGTCTTGCAGCCTTTTGAAAAAAGCATCAGGGCTCCTCCCCATAAGGTGGGGACTTGCCTTAACTGCGCTTGCCTCGGGTGCTGCGTCAGCGCGAAAAGGGGGACACCCCATGGCTTTGGGTAACTGCTCAAAAATGAGCGCGTCGGGTTCGCGCGCATCCAGAACGGTTTTGCGGAGGGTTTTCGCTTCCTCGCTCAACGTTTGCGTTAGCAACGTATACTTAGGGAGTTCGGCAATGAAACGCATGAGCGGCGCAACTATCGTTAGCAGATCTGGCGTGTCTGTCGCTGCTGGTTGTTTGAGCACTTCCACGAATTGCGAAAGCACGTCTGTCCGGACCCCGGACAACCGAAACCGCTTCAGTTCAAATTTCTCCGGTGCCTTAATCAGGCGTTCAAAAACCGGCATTGAGATGTCGGCGACAAAGGAACCGTTTTCGTAGAGCGCGATTTCTGTCCTATAATGGAGAATCGTGGCGCATAACAGAATAGGCAGAGGACCGCTTCGCACGCCTAGTGGCGGTGCTGCCAAACGTTCGTAGAGTTTCGTGATAGGCTGTCGCGTCATTTCGCATTCGCCAAGGAACGCTGCTATCGCTTTCCACGTGGGTTCCATTCTGTTTTTATCCGAAAGTTCTGGTGGGTGAAATCCCCATACCCCCTTGACAGAACGGTGAATTCCCGTATCTCTCAACAGCGAGAGATAAATGCTCATTTCGGGTGGATAGCCGGTGATGCCGAGTTTCTCCTCTGCACCATTTTCAAGCATCGCCTGAATCAGTTTTCGTCTGGCTGTTGCCACTGACCCGGAGATTTTACGCCGATTAATCAGTTCGTTCTGCAGGATGGGCGTTTCGTCGTAGACCTCATCGCAAATAGTTGACAGATAGGCGTTTCTCGCGCGTTGCAAGTCAATCTGCACCGGTTGTCCCTTGTGATACCAGATGCAAGTTTCCTCGCTGTTCTCGCCAAAGATTGCATCCAAGCGCGAAGCCACATCATGTTCTGCTACTGCAAGTCGCGCTGAGATTTCACGTCGTGCGGTTTCATCGCCATCCAACCCCGGCGTTTTTTCTTCTACCCAACGCAAGCGTGCGAGCTCAAGGACAGCCTCCCGTAAAAAACCGATAGAGCGCGGAATTGCAATCAAGACATTTTTTCGATTTGCGGTTCCTGCCGCGGATGCCTTTTCAAGTAGCCGCTTCACTTCAAGTTCGTCTTCCGGCAATGCGTAGAGGATGAGTCCATCTGCATCTTCAAGTGGCGCGTGCAGATCTGCCTCAAAGTTTTCAAAATCTGAGTAGCGAACCGCAAAGTATCGCATTGTTCCAGTCTGAAACAGGTGTCGTTTGGCGACAAGCGGCCGCTGCGGTAGAAGTCTTGATAGATTCGCTGCTACCCGTAGATTCGGATCGATATGCGTTGACGCTTCACGGAGTTTTTCCTCAACGTCAATGTCGCTCCCTTCCCAGGGAGCGTAGGCATCGTTGTAGCGGCGGTATATGACAATGGAACGTTTTTCCAACGTCTCCAGCGCATATGCAAATTCCTCGGCGAACTCTGCGGTGTCATCGTCTAAGGCGTAACGAAGCACCTGCTTTGAGGCTTTCAGATTCGGGATTACCTCCCCTACAGCACCGAGCAAACCGATAGTCTTAATCAGTCTGACCGTCATCGGAGATGGCTCTGGTAGACGCTGAATCGCCGATGCAATTTCTGCCCATTTCTTGCTATCGCGTGATGCATACAACCGATTTCCTATCGCGGTATTGATGTAGTCATACAGATTTGCTAATGAAAACAGCGGCAGCGAGCGTCCATCGTAACTCTGGTTGAAAAGGAAGTCTTGGAGCCCGTGTGGTTCATTTGAACCGAGGAACGCGAACAGGGAACGTTCGTTCTGCGCAAACCGCCGGAAAAGGGGACCGATCAGGAGTGCTACCGTTGGATGAAGCGGGAGACACCTTTCCAGCAGCTGAATAAATTCGCTTTCGTCAAGTTGTCGCGGTTTCAGTTCCAAGTCAACTGCAATCGCGAAGTTGGGTTTTGGAGCGATTTCCGAGTGGGTTGTTAATGCTTCGCCGATGAGTCGGAGGACTTGCTCTGTAGGTTCCATGAAAGCGACATCTTCAAACCGGCCTTGCACTTTTGCCCATTCTTCACGCTGGGATTTCGCGGCCCGCTGTGCGTACTGCTCAAAAGCCTGATGGAGAATTGTCAGCAGTAACAGGGGCGTTTCTCCGCTGCGCGCAGCAAATTCGGCGAGGTCTTGGAGGACAAATACGTCTCCGTGGTCTGGGTGCTGCGCTGCATATTCAAGGAACTTTCCAAGTTCATCAATGACTACTAACAGCCCTGAGCCGCCATCTGAGCAAATTTGCTGAGTTGCTGCCTCAAAAACAGCGGTGATGTCAGAAGCCTGCGGCGGAGATCCGTTCCCCGCAGTTTTCCGCAGATTTTTAATCTGTTGAAGAACCGAATTGGAGGGGAGCGTTCCGTTGAAGGAAGCGACTCCATGCTCCAAGCCGCGCAAAAGCGAAGTGGTAATCGGAGCCCGTTCACCTGAGATAAGCACGGGGCAGAAATCCGTGGGGAATTGCCCTGTGCCGTTTGCGCTGATAAAACGCCGATATAGCGATGCGTTCCCCTGCTTTAGCAGCTCCAAGGCTTGTTGGGTTGTCGGCGAATCGGCGTAACCTAGCAGCTTCGCAGCAAAAAGCGCGAACGCGGATTTTCCAGAACCGTAAGGCCCAGTAAGCGACCACGCCTTGGATGTGGCACCGTTTTCAAGCGCGGAAACTACGCGTAGTAACGTTTCCTGCGCGGTGCCTGTTAGGACGTAACCGTCTAAGGCATTTTCGGTATAGAAATCGCGTTCCAGATGAACCGAACGCTGGAAACGTCCGGTGACGCTAAAGAGATTTGCGAGCGATACGTTAACCATAATATCTCTGTAAGAGTTCCATGGGTTTGATGTCTTTGTGCCGATAGACCTGCTTCAAGTTAGCCGTTTCGTCGTAAATCAACGCGCCATCAGAAACCTGTTCTAGCAAGTCAAGATACTGCGCCATTGCGTCTTCATCCAATTTGAAAACGCGCCCTGGGCTCAGTGGGGCATACATCAGTTCTGAAAAGGGTAGGACATCTCTCGCGGGGAAACGAGCGTCCCAAAACGCCAGGGTCGTTGCCGCGACAACCTCATTCGGAAGCATCAGTTTGGCACCGCGATGGAATTGATACACGCCGCCGGGCAATTCGGCAATTAAGTTGAGTTCAACGAGCGGGCAGTCAAACGTATCCTCAATGACTTTTTTCTTGTCCGGCCGCGCTTGGCAGTAGGTGCGGATAAAGCAATTGACATCCCGGTCCAAAGTCTTGGGAGAAACAGGACGCTTGGATTGATTCCTTTGCCCTATCCACTCCTCTAATCCTGATGCGAATGAAGCACGAGTAAATTCGTTTTGATTCAGAAAGTTGAAGGCCCAAAACCATGCGGTTGCCTGATTCACATTTGTCGTAACCCGCCAGTGAATCAGCCAGAGCGTCGCGGGGTTATCAAGATACGGGTCAAATCCGTCGTCCGCAAAAATGGCGGCACCGAGGGACGTAGGCACTAAATGTCTGCGTTGATAGGTATCTACCTCAATGAGCCCTGCAACTCGACACCAGTGGCGAATAGATGCCACCATGTTTTTGCCGACACCTAACCTCACCGTCGCTTCGTCGGATGAAAAGACGGTTGGATCTGCCATCACCGCATCGATGCCCTTCTTCAACCATGTGTACCTAAACGGAAAGGTTTGGTGGCCAGAGAAGGATGGATTAATCGTGTGTGGAAAAGCCGTTTGTTCGGTATTCAAGACTTCCCTTCCATAAAAAACGCTTTAAAGCGATTCAAGTTGCAACAAGAAAATTGTAACACATTTTCATTTTGTTGTCAAGAAAATTCAGAAAAGGTTAACCCTTCGCTTGCCCCTCCAGAAAATCCCGCGCCGTTTCGTAAATATCATCTTGTTCCGAACGCGTGGGATGATGCGGGGTGAACTGCACCATATCACACGTGTGCAGGATCTCGCCGACGTAGTCGATCTGGTGCTCCGGAAGCACTTCGGCGACATCGGATAAAATTTGCGTTGTCGTCGCTTCATGCACTTGGATCTGGTATTTTTCGCCGAGATACTGCAAAATCAGGCACGCGATGCTGGCGTAGTATTCTCGAATCGCGGGTTCGGCGCGGTTGTAAAGGGCAACATCCAACGCCTCCAACGCTCGCGCCTCAGGCGTATCTCCCTGCCGGGGTTGAGGTGCACGCGCCGCAGACCTCGGCGGTTCTTGTTTTCGGTTGCTGCGCCGCAGCCGTGCATAGACGACTATCGCAACGATAACGAGGATGAGCGTCGGCAGCAGCACGCCCAAAATGGGGCCGAAGATATCCGCAAGTTGGAGCGGAAAGCCGGCTGAATCCCCAGTATCGCCTCCGGCTTGCGCTTGAAACCCGAAGAGGGAGGCCATCATTATGGGATTTGTTCGCTTCGCGCTAGTCATTGCAGAGTCCATATTCTTTCGCCTTTCGTTGAATGGTTCGTCGGCTGATTTGGAGGATTTTCGCCGCCTTCGCTTTGTTATTATTGGCATATTCCAGCGTGGCGCGCAGCACTTCCTGCTGAATCTCGTCCAGCGACATGCCGATTTCTACATTGAGACATGCCGGGCCGCGCGTATAAGAGGGCTCTGGCGTGCGCAGCGTCGGCACCGAAACGATATTTGACATCATCACGCCCGCTGCCTTGAGGATACGTTCCGGCAGGTCAGCCTGTTCTAAGCGGTTGTGCGTGGACATGACGACGAGTCCCTCGATGCAGTTTTTCAATTCGCGCACGTTGCCGGGCCACTCATATTTCATCAGGGTTCGGATTGCCGAGGGCGAGAGGGTTATCCGCGGTTTCTTGTTTTGGCGGCAGAATTCCTCCAAGAAATCTTTCACTAATAGCGGGAGATCCTCTATCCGTTCCTGTAACGTCGGCAAGTGGATAGGGATGACGTTGAGCCTATCATAAAGATCTGGGAGGAAGTATCCCTCGTGGCATGCGAGTTCCAAGTCGCTATTCGTTGCACAGACGACGCGCACGTCAACCTTGATAGTCTTTGAGCCGCCGACGCGTTCAAATTCGCGTTCTTCAAGGACGCGCAGCAGGCGCGCCTGATTGGATAGACTCAGTTTTGAGACTTCGTCAAGGAACAGTGTTCCGCCGTGTGCGAGTTCAAACCGTCCTTTCCGTTGGTTATACGCGCCGCTAAACGAGCCGCGTTCGTGTCCAAAAAGTTCCGATTCGGCGAGGTTTTCGTTGAGCGTCGCGCAGTTAAAGGCGATGAGAGAGCCGCGTCGCAGGCTGCGATGATGCACCGCCCGGGCGACGAGCTCCTTGCCGGTGCCGCGCGCACCGTGGATCATCACCGTCGCTCGTGTCGGCGCAATCTGGGTAATCATTTCGCGAACGCGTATCATTTGCGGCGATTGCCCTGTCATGCGGCGCAAACCTTCCTTCTCGTCGATTTGCGATTGCAGCTGCCGGTTTTCAAACGCGAGCTGCTGAATTTGAAGCGTGCGCTGTAGCAGTGCCTTGAGATGGACCGGATTGACAGGTTTCGGCAGAAAATAGGTGCCTTCGTGCGCGGTCATCGCCTTGATGCCGATGTCAGTCTCCAACACATTCGGCGAGGTAATGAAGATAATACCGACATCCGGATGTTGCTGTGTGGCGGCTTCCAAAAGTGCCAAACCGTCAATCCGTTCTGCCTTCAGCGGTGCGATGAGGACATCTATCTTCTGGTATTCGATCTGGTGAAACGCCTGATACATATTGTCTTTGACAATAAGGCGGAGCCCTTGTCCGCTGAGCGTTTGGCAGACCGGGTCGCGCTGCCGCCGGTCTGCATCGACTATCAGCACGGTTTTCTGTGCGTTCATGTTTCTGTGTGCCTTCGTTTCATGATGATAGATATATTATAGCGTATCTATCTGAGATATGTCCAGTTTTTTCTGTCTGAATCGCGGATTATCAGGATTAATATCTAAAGTTCTGGTAGGGATGCCAAACGTTCTTGACTTGTTCGGGCTCGGGAGAACCCGAACTACTCAGGTTAATTTGGTATCATAGGATGAGAGGCTCGGTTGATTGGCACTTTTCTTTTCGTTAGTAGGAACTTAATGTCTATAGTTAGGCTGATTCAGATGGATAAAAAAGGGAGATAACAAAAAATTTTGCTTAAAATTGCGAATTGATGTAAACTATTGATACTGCTTGAGATTTGCGCGAACAACGCGCGGAGCTATCACACAATTTTTTATACGCCTTGACAGGCGTGCTCGCGTCTAGAGCTATTGGACAGGAGCGGTTGCATCTGCGATGCGGCGAGCTTGGAATGGCAGGTTGGGACAATCGCGGTTCATAAGGAAGGAAGGTAATTGATGGATAATAAACGAAATTCGCTGTATACTCTCGGTAGTGTTACCAGTATTTTGGGTGGCATCCTCGTGGTGCTCTCCGGTTGTTGGGTTCTCTTTAGTGGCACATCCGGCTTTTTCTCTGTAGAGGAGGGACAGTCTCCGGATAGCAGGTTCGGCGTGCTGCACGGCATCGGTGTGGTGACGCAGATTTTGCTGGTGCCGGCGGTGGTAGCGAGTTATGTGCTCCTCCGTTCCGAAGCGAAGACGCGAAGTCTTTTGGGCGCGGTGTTCGCGCTGCTCTGGATAGTCGTTGAGCTCATCGGCCACTGTGCGCTGACGGCACCCCTCCGGCCCTTAGCGGACTTCGTCGCCGCCCCAGAAACCGAAGCAATCGGGAAGGCACTCGGCGGCCTCTGGGAAGAATGGGCTGAGGCACTCCTGATGACAGGCACCTTCCTCTGCGCTGTAGCGGCATTCTGCTACGGGCTCGCGCTTCGCGAGTGGGGGAATATCATCGCCGCGTGTCTTTTCCTGCTCTGTGCAATTGCCTTCCCTATCGGCATTTGGCTCGGATTGGGCATTCAGCTGCACCTGATTTTCCGAGGCATCGCGTTCGTTTTCCTCGGCGGTATCTTCTGGCGTGCAACGCAGGTGGACGATGAGGATTGGTTTGGTTTGGTTAATCTCTAATCCGCGGTAGGCGCGCTTTGCAAGCGCGCCTACGGAGTTGCGTATCGCGCCCGGGATTCGCCCATCGGGACTCTAATCCGCGGCAGGCGTGCTTTGAAAGCGCGCCTCTGGAGTTGCGTATCGGGACCGGGAGGTCCCTCCTACGGGGACGCGCGGCGAGACCGGAGGGCTCTCCTACGGGGAGGACTCATCCTCTTCGCTGAGTAGGCGTTCTAACTCCGCTAAAATATCAGCCTCATCGCTATCGCTATCGATTTCGGCATCGTCGGCTTCGGGTTCTTGATTTGCGGAGTTTTCGCTGGAGCTGAGTGCCTCCAGATCTGCGCGGTATTCCAGCAGGTTGCTGAGGTAGCGTTCGCGGGTGACGTTTTCGGCATCGGGGTGCTCTTCGCGTAGGCATTCGCCGCAGAATTCTCCCATTTTCTGGATGCCCGCGTCAATGTGCCGCAATGCCTCCGCCGTGTTGTCCTGTTGCAGACTTAACTCGGCTTCAGCGATGCTGTTCATCATCAGCATGTAGCCTTTATACTGATAGCTCTGCCAGGCGATTTCGGGTGGTGCGTAGGTGCGCGCCATCGTCGTCACGGCGATGTTGGTATCGGTGTCGCGCTTGACATCCTCCCACCGTTTGATGCCCGCGAACAGCAGATAGCGGTTATACCGGAAGAAGGATTCCTCGAAGAGGAGCTGCCATTCTTCGGGTTCCAGTTCAAACCCCTCGCGGCTGCCGTGTTCTTCTTCGTGTTCCGCCAACTTTGCGCAAAAGTAGGCGTAGTAGGAATCTTCGCCGTGTGGACGGAGGCCGTCAGGTCTGCCTGTCGCGTAAACGCGCGAGACGGTGAAGGCGTTCGGTTGGACGATAATTACCTCCCGCCCATCTTCAATCTGCAAAAATCGGATCGGATGTTCAACGTCAAGGTTCAGGACTTCCAGAATCCTGTCAAGTGCTTGGACCCAGCGGGTATTTCTTTCGAGACTTGCATCGGTTGCCATGTTCGTATTTCCTCTCGGTATGATTCGCGTTCTCTGTCGGTAGGTGCGGTTTGTAACCGCGCATTCGGGTTCAGGCAAACCCGAACTACAGTTTCAGGCGGACATGAACTATAGGCTGTAAGGCCGATAGGCGCGCGGTGTCGGCGCGCAGTTTCGGGTTCAGGCGAACCCGAACTACAGGCTGTAAGGCCGATAGGCGCGCAACCCTTGAATCGTCAGGGTGGATGTCTCTATCCGCCTGTATGCTGTGGCCGTTTTACGTATAATACTCCTGCAGCGGCACGACAGAAATGTCGCCGCGTTTCAGGGCATCAATTGCGTTTACCGCCGCCGCCGCGCCGGGGACGGTGGAAAAAATTGGGATGTCGTGTTCTATCGCCATCTGCCGGATAAGCAGTTCGTTCGGCCGGTGCAAATCCCCGGTCGGCGTGTTGATGATGAGAGCTACGGCGTGGTTTTTGATATAGTCGTGAATCGTCGGTCTGCCTTTGCCGATGCTGTAGACGAGTTCGGCGTTCATGCCGTTTCGGAGTAGCACCTTCGCTGTGCCGTGCGTTGCGATGAGCTCAAACCCCATGTCATATAACCTTTTGGCGATGAAAATAATCGCGCGCTTGTCCTTATTCCGCACACTGATAAACACCTTGCCGGTGAGGGGTAGCGTATAGCCGCACGCCTTTTGTGCCTTCGCGAATGCGCGCGAGACATCGGTATCAATGCCCATCACTTCGCCGGTGGACTTCATCTCCGGGCCGAGGCGAGAGTTTGCGCCGGGGAAGCGGTTGAAAGGGAATACGGGTGCCTTCACGCTGAAATAAGTCGGTTCGATTTCCTGCGTGAAGCCGAGTGCGTCTAACGTTTTGCCGGCCATCACGCGCGCTGCCAGTTTCGCCAACGGCACGCCGATTGCCTTGCTCACGAACGGGATGGTGCGCGATGCACGAGGATTCACCTCTAGAACGTAAATCTCATCGTTCTTGATTGCATATTGCACGTTCATCAGGCCGCGCACGCGGAGTGCCTTCGCAAGGGAATAAGTATATTCCTTGAGTTGCAGAATCTGTTCATCGACGAGAGTGTGGGGTGGTAGCACGCAGTCGCTATCGCCGGAATGGACACCTGCTTCCTCAATGTGCTCCATCACGCCGCCGATGACAGTGCGGTTTCCATCGGAGATGGCATCGACATCCACTTCGATTGCGTCCTCAAGGAACTTATCGATTAACACGGGATGTTTCGGTGAGGCTTGCACGGCGAAGTCCATATACGCCTGAAGCAGTTTTTCGTCATAAACAATCTGCATTGCGCGGCCGCCTAGCACATACGAGGGCCGGACGATGACAGGATAGCCGAGGGCGGCGGCGATGGGCGCGGCTTCCTCACTCGATGTCGCCGTGCCGTTCGGCGGCTGCTTAAGCCCGATGGTATCTAGCACCTCTTTAAAGAGCTGCCGGTCTTCGGAACGCGCGATGTCTTCTGGGCTTGTGCCGATTATCGGCACGCCGGCGGTTTTCAATGCCATGGCGAGGTTCAGCGGTGTCTGTCCGCCAAACTGAACGATAACACCGTTCGGTTTCTCCTTGTCGTAGATATTCAGCACATCTTCGCACGTGAGCGGCTCGAAGTAGAGCCGGTCGGACGTATCGTAATCGGTGCTGACGGTTTCAGGGTTGCTATTTACCATGATAGTCTCGTAGCCGTCAGCCTTGAGTGCCATCGCGGCGTGAACGCAGCAGTAGTCAAACTCGATGCCTTGTCCAATGCGGTTAGGACCGCCGCCGAGAATCATGATTTTCGGTTTGTCGGTAGGACGCACCTCGTCTTCGCTGGCGCAGGTTGAGTAGTAGTAAGGCGTTTCCGCTTCAAATTCGGCGGCGCAGGTATCGACAGTTTTGAAGGTTGCCTCCACACCGAGCTGCTTCCGAGTCCAACGGATTTCGTCCTCCGTGGTTTTATAGATGTCGGCGAGCTGCCGGTCGGAAAATCCGAACTGTTTAGCGCGCCGGAGAAGAGTTACGTCATATTCACCGTTGCGCGAAGGGCTGTCCCCCGCGCTATCAACGTCTGCTGTGCCGGGTGATACCTGGCCGCGTCCGACATTACCGGACAACTCCTGCTCAAAATCGACAATTTCCTTGAGATTATAGAGGAAAAACGGATCGATCTGGGTGTAAGTGTGGATTTCCTCAAGGCTCATCCCGCGTTTCAGTGCAGATTTGATGAAAAAGATGCGTTCAACGTTCGGCACCGTGAGTTTGCTGGAAAGTTCGGAGAGAGGGAGTTCCTCAAGCGAGTGATTGTCAAACCCGTGCCAGCCGTTCTCTAATGAACGCAATCCTTTCTGTAGTGCCTCCTTGAAAGTGCCGCCGATGGACATCGCTTCGCCGACAGATTTCATTTGTGTCGTCAAGGTTTCATCGGTGCCTTGGAATTTCTCGAATGCCCATCGCGGAATTTTGACGACGACGTAATCGATGGTAGGTTCAAAGCAGGCTGGTGTTTCGGCGGTAATGTCGTTTGGAATTTCGTCAAGTGTGTAGCCGATGGCGAGTTTCGCGGCGATTTTGGCGATGGGGAACCCGGTGGCTTTAGAAGCGAGTGCGGAGCTGCGCGAGACGCGCGGGTTCATCTCAATTACCACCTGTTGTCCGGTGCGTGGGTTCACGGCGAATTGGATATTTGAGCCGCCTGTGTCCACCCCAATTTCGCGGATAATTTGAATGGCGGCATCCCGCATCTGCTGATATTCCCTGTCTGTCAGCGTTTGGATAGGCGCGACGGTGATGCTATCACCGGTGTGGACACCCATCGCGTCAACGTTTTCAATGGAGCAGATGATAACGACGTTGTCGGCTCCGTCTCGCATCACTTCCAATTCAAATTCCTTCCAGCCGATGACAGATTCTTCGATGAGGAGTTCGTTGATGGGGCTGAGCGCGATGCCGGCGGTTACCATCTTCTGGTATTCCTCGATGTTATAGGCGATGCCGCCGCCTGTGCCGCCGAGGGTGAAAGCCGGGCGGATAATCGCTGGGAAGCCGATTTTCTCCACGAGTGCCAACGCCTCGGCAACGGTGCGCGCGATGCCGCTTTGTGGCACGGCTAACCCGATTTTTTGCATCGCCTCCTTGAAGAGAGCCCGGTCTTCCGCTTTCTGAATGGCAGGCAGTTTCGCGCCGATGAGTTCGACACCGTATTTATCTAGCACACCGGATTCGGCGAGTTCCACAGAGACGTTGAGTGCAGTCTGTCCGCCTAACGTTGGCAGCAACGCCTGCGGCCGCTCCCTCGCGATGACGAGTTCCACCGTGTCGGCAGTGATAGGTTCAATGTAGGTGCGATGGGCGAAATCCGGATCCGTCATGATTGTCGCAGGGTTGCTGTTGACAAGCACGATCTGGTAGCCTTCTTCTTTGAGTGCCTTACACGCCTGCGTGCCGGAGTAGTCAAACTCGCACGCTTGCCCGATGATAATGGCACCGGAACCGATAATTAAGATTTTTTGGATATCTGTCCGTTTTGGCATTTTTTGTTATGTTATCCTCGAAGAACGCGCTACGTTCCGGCAGGACTATTCTCCATCAGCCGCGTAAACTTTGAAAACAAATAACTCGCGTCGTGCGGGCCAGGGGAGGCTTCGGGATGATATTGCACCGAAAACATCGGATAGTCCCGATGCTGTATTCCCTCAAGTGTGCCATCGTTCAGGTTGATATGCGTCACGTCAACGCGACTCGGTAGCGAATCGATGTCAACACAGAAACCGTGGTTCTGGGAGGTGATTTCCACCTGTTCGGTTTCAACGCGTTGGACCGGCTGATTCGCGCCGCGGTGCCCGAACTTCAGTTTGTAGGTTTTTCCACCGAGGGCGAGTGACAGCAGTTGGTGCCCTAAGCAGATGCCGAAGAGCGGCTTTTTACCTATCAACCTTTGTATCGTCCTGATGGCATAGTCTAACGGGCTCGGGTCGCCGGGGCCATTAGAGAGGAACACGCCATCTGGTTCGGCGGCGAGAATCTCCGCTGCTGTCGTTGTCGCCGGGACAACCTGCACCTCGCATCCGTGCGCCGTGAGTTGCCGCAAGATGTTATATTTGATACCGAAATCAATCGCGACGACGCGATATTTTCGGCGCGAAGAACACGCCGCATTTCGTAGGGCGGGGGGCTGTCCCTCGCCGTGCTCAGGATGTCCATTCCATGCATACGGATTCGGGCACGTGACACGTTGCACCAAATCGTGCCCGACTAAACCGTGCCATGCTTTTGCCTTCGCGACGAGGCTTCCTAGGCTCACCTGTTCTGTCGAGAGGCACGCGTTCATCACGCCGTGGATGCGGAGGCGACGGGTGAGCGCGCGGGTATCAATTCCCTGAATGCCGATGATACCGTGCTTTTGCAAGTAGGCATCCAAACTCCATTGTGAACGCCAATTGCTTGGATACGCGCTATATTCGCGCACGACGAACCCTTCCACCTGCGGCCGGATAGATTCAATGTCCATCTCGTTGCATCCGTAATTGCCGATTAACGGATAAGTCATCGTGACGAGCTGCCCTTTATACGAGGGGTCGGTGAGGACTTCCTGATAGCCTGTCATGCTAGTATTGAAGACAGTTTCGCCGACGGTTTCGCCTGTCGCGCCGAATTGCTGTCCTTCAAAAACGGTTCCGTCTGCTAATGCGAGAATTGCTTTCATAAAGTGTTTCCTTTTTGACAGATAACCATCGCTGGCCATCCCTTCAATTCCCACCCATCAAAAGGCGTGTTTCTGCTTTTTGAGCGTGATTGTGCCACGTCCACTTTAGCAACTTTATCCAAATCAATGATAGTAATGTCCGCTACTGCGCCGATGGACAAGGTGCCACGTTGGATGCCGAGGATTTCCGCGGGGATGCGGGTGAGTTTCGCAATCGCCTCGGATAACGTGAGATGTCCGGCATCCACGAGGTGTGTCAAAACGAGCGGCACGCATGTTTCCAAACCGATAATCCCGTTAGGTGCTTCTTGCATACCGAGTGCCTTTTCTTCGGGAGTGTGCGGCGCGTGGTCTGTCGCAATTGCGTCAATTGTGCCGTCGCGTAATCCTTCCAGTACTGCGTTAATATCGGTTTGTGTGCGCAGCGGCGGATGCATCTTGGCGTTTGTTCCCAGTCTTTCCACTTCTGCATCGGTGAGGAGGCAGTGGTGTGGGCATGCTTCGGCTGTGACGTGAACGCCGCGCTGCTTCCCTTGCCGCACGAGTTCAACTGCGCCTGCTGTGCTGACGTGCAGGATATGCAGGTGTCCGCCAGTCATCTCCGCCAACATGATGTCGCGTGCGACGATGATGTCCTCCGCTGCGTTCGGACTCCCTTTGAGATTCAACTTTCGCGATGTCTCGCCGAGGTTCATCACGCCACCGGCGTTGAGTTGATGCTCTTCGCAGTGAACCATGACAGGAAAATCGAGTTCCGCGCTGAGTGCCAACGCTTGGCGCATGAGTTCAGCGTTCATGACGGTAACTCCATCATCGCTAATGCCGATTGCACCGGCGGCGAGCATGCCGCGGATATCGGTGAGTTCCTCACCGGCGAGGTTTTTCGTGATGCTGCCTACCGGGTAGACGTTCGTTTTCGCGTTCTTGCGCGCGATGTCGTTGATGTGTTGAATCCGTTCTGGCGAGTCTGTCACCGGCGACGTATTCGCCATGCAGGCGACGGAGGTGAACCCTCCCGCGTCCGCCGCTGCTGTGCCAGTTGCAATCGTCTCTTTGTGTTCAAAGCCGGGTTCGCGCAGGTGGACGTGCATGTCGATGAGCCCCGGTGTGACAATCATTCCGGTTGCGTCAATGCGTTGTGCTTCTTGTGTCGCCGCTACTTTGCCTCCGACTTGTGCGATTTTTCCATCAACGATGAGGATGTCGCCTACTTCGTCAACGTTGTTCGCTGGTTCGATGATGCGGCCGTTTTGGATATGGACAGCGTGTGTCATTTCCTAAATCCCCGTTCGGTAGGCGCGGTTTCCAGCCGCGCTTTCGGGCTTTTGATATCCTATTCACAGATTATCGCGGCATCCACTCCGTGTTCTTCAACCAGTTGCACGCGAACAAATTCTTTGCGCGAAGTCGGCACGTTTTTGCCGATATAGTCCGCGGAGATGGGGAGTTCGCGGTGTCCTCTATCCACAAGTGCAGCGAGTTGGATAGCGGCAGGTCTGCCGAAATCCATCAGCGCGTCCATCGCGGCGCGAATCGTGCGTCCCGTGTAAAGCACTTCATCCACGAGGATAACCCGTTTGCCGGTGATGTCAAACGGGATTTCCGTGCTGTTCACCTGTATTTGCGTCTCGTAGAGGTTGATATCGTCGCGGTAGAGGGTAACATCTATTGCGCCTACCTTGATGTCAACGTTTTCGATGCGTTCGAGGTTTTGCGCGATGCGGTGCGCGAGGGTATCGCCGCGGCTTTTCACGCCGACAAGCACCAGGTCTGCGATGTGCTGGTGGTTCCGCTCCAAAATTTCGTGTGCGATTCGCATTAAGGCGCGCCGGATGTCTTCGGCGTTCATGACTTGTGCTTTTTGGTGCATCGTTGTGTTCCTGCGGGCCTTACGCAAATGCCAGGGTTATCCAGCAGATTGCGCGCTTTCAAAGCACGCCTACCGGTGAAAATGTGGAATCTGCGTAAGTCCTCCTGTTAAAAAAGAAGCCTTGCTCATCAAAAAACGGAGAGCAAGGCAGAATTCGGCGTTTTTTTGTTCAATAACGGCGGCGTGCAGGCACGTTCTGGTTTGAGAGGCGATGGGTTTGGATGCAATAGAGCGCGGCGCGCAGCAGTGCGCGGGCGTTAGCGGTTGGTGCGCGTGTGGCTGACGATGAAAATGAAGGGGAGTTCCGGCTCCCAATGTGGTGTAACTGAACATCCTTTTTCCACCTCTCCGGATGGGATTAAAAAGGTTTTTCGTGCATAATACCCTAATTGTTTTTAATTATACCATATTGCCGCGCGAATTGCAAATTTATTTTTCAATTCGCGCGCGTCACCCCTTTTGCTTCACCATACTGGCGAGGATGCCGAGGATTTTGTCGCAGTGTTGAATTGGGTAAATCTCCCTATCCAGGTGCAGCTGCCGTTCCTCCAATTGGAGGAATTGCCAATCTCTCCCTGTCGTGGTGGCACCATAAACGCGGGGGATGTCATTTCCCATTTCCGTGTTAAAGCGTTGAGCGGCCACCATTTCGGCGATACACTGCCCAAGGCCGTCTCTCACGTTATCTCTTTTGGCCGCAACGAGGGCAATAACAGGTGCCTGTAAGAGATATTGCACCGGTGACAAACTGATTAGAAAATCACATACGCCGGTCAAACCGTTTTCTTCATCAACGTTAAATTCGATGCCTGAAAACAGACTGATGCAGTAATCACTGTTTTCGAGGAGTTCAAATAGCACGCTGGCGACGATGAGTTCGGATTTCGCCTTTTCTGTGCCGATGGCGGCCGCGACTTTCACTTTTTCGCCAAATCCGTTATGAAATGGGGCCGCGGGACTATCGGTTCTATTTCAGCAAAAAGGTTGGCGGATTCAACGATTTCTAGGTGAAATGCTTTTACAGCCGAATCTAACGTAAAGCTGCTATATGTCATGAAAGCACCTCCGTTTTGCGTCATACCTTTTGCTTCACCATGCTGGCGAGGATGCCGAGGATTTTGTCGCAGTGTTGGATTGGGTAGATATCCAAATCCAAGTGCAAGGATTTCCCCTCTAATTTGAGGAATTGCCATTCGGTGCCTGTCGTGGAGGCACCGTAAATACGCGGGATGTCATTCCCTTTTTCGGCATTAAAGCGTTGGGCGGCAATCATCTCCGCCGCGCATTGCCCCTGTCCTTGTTTCACGTCAACATTCTTGGCTTCGACAAGGGCGATGACGGGTGCCTTTAAAAGGGATTGCCTCGGTGACAGACTGACGAGGAAGTCGCACACGCTGGTGAGTTCGTTGTCTGCATCAACGTTGAAATCAATGCCCGAAAAGAAACTGATGCGACAATCAAAATGTTCCCGTAGTTCAACGAGAATGTCGGCGACGATGAGTTCTGACCGGGCTTTCTCAGTGCCGATTGCGGTGGCTAACGCAGTTTTCTTCGCCAACGCCATAGTAAGATGGGAGCTCGGTGCAACAGGCACCGTGTCGGCAAAGATACCGGCGGCCTCAACGACTTCTAATTGGAACGCGGTTTCCACGGAATCTAGGGTAAAATTGCTGTACGCCATAGGTTCGTCTCCGAATCACGCTTTTTGCTTCACCATGCTGGCGAGGATGCCGAGGATTTTGTCGCACTGCCCGATTACATACACTGTGCTATCAATATAGAGTGCTTGTTCCTCCAATGCGTTTTTTGTCATTTTTGCCCATATTGAAAGGGGATATGTATACTTTTTGCGAAAAAGTATACATATTGTCGCGGATATGTATAAAATGTATACATATCCTTCTTTCGCCATGCGCGCCTGCCACCCGTGCGTCATCAAGGGCTCTGCCACAGTTAATTTTACGCTGAGAGCAAGTCCATCAGGCTCGTATTGATATAGTAGTATTCCCGCCCAATCTTCACACGTTCCAGCAACCCGAGGTTCTTCATTTCGTTCAGGTATCGTGTGGCGGTAATGCGGCTGCACGCCAGTTCGCTCTCAACAATACTGATTTTGCAATAGGGCCACTTGAACAGGAGATCGATAAACCCTTCGCGTTCGCCAGCTCTCGTTTGACCTCGTGTTTTGACAAGAGCATCGTTGATAAGGCGGTGGATTGCTTCTATTTTGCTAGCAGTGTCTTGCGATGTTTGTTCCACCGCTGCCAACACGTAGCGTATCCACTGTTGCCATTTTCCGTTTTCTGTGACTTCGCGCAGGTAACGGTAATACTCAGGGCGATTCTGGATAAAGAAACGGCTGAGGTAAAGTATGGGAACATCAAGCAGTCCTCGGTATATCAAGTAGAGGATGTTGAGGATGCGCCCTGTCCGTCCGTTGCCATCTGTGAAGGGATGTATCGCTTCAAATTGGTAGTGCATCACGGCCATTTTGACAAGCGGATCGGTCTCGTCCGCGTCGTCATTGATAAAATGCTCAAGGTTGGTTAACAACCTAATGAGATTCTGGTGGCCAGTCGGCGGCGTGTAAATGACTTGTTTCGCGGTGGGGTTTTGAATTTTCACCTCAGACTTGCGAACACTCGTCTCTACATCGCGAAGGCGCGTGCAGATTTGTTCAAAGAGCGGCACGTTCAGAATGGGGCAGACGCGTAAACTCTTAACCCCTACCCACAACGCCTCGCGGTAACGCAAAACTTCTTTTGCAGCTGGTGCAACTTGACCTTTGTGGGAGGTCATCGCTCGATAGAGTTCATCGTTCGAGGTGACGATGTTTTCGATTTCCGAACTTTGGCGTGCCTCCTGAAGCGGTAGTGTCTGGACTAAGACCTCTTCGTTT
>PYJE01000185.1:0-13885 GCA_003635305.1 Candidatus Poribacteria bacterium
TCTACATGACACAAGAAATGGTTCAATTTGAGGAGATGCGAACCGATGAAAATGTGTCAATGCAGGTTTACTGTTTTACGAACTATAACCAAGGTCCGGAACTTGAAATCTTTCACATGCCGGCCCCTGTTTTCCGGTTCCTCCGTTACGCCTCCCAAGGAGAATTTAAAACCGCCTGGTCGGAAATCGTCCGGAGCGGTTATCGGAAAGTCAACTGGGCTAAGGTGAAATCCGAAGAAGATTACAAGAATCGTCCGAACCTTGTTTACGAAAACTTGTTGCAGGGGCGTTCTATTCTCAGGTCTTTTCTGAATCAACGCGCCCGAAAACCGCGCGGAAATTGGGAATTGCTATTCCTCTACTTAAATAAGGTTAGAACTATGAAGCAAGCACGGCTTGATAAACTCAAGCAGGTTGGCGATTTTATCGCCGAGAGTATACGTGAATCCGGCCGAGACCGGCGGCTGACGCAGTTAGAACGCGCGAAAAGTTACCGCGAATGCCGCAATGTGCTCCGATTCGTCGTTCGCGATAGAATTTCGCAAGGAGCGCAACAACCGCTTTTCTCAATCGACGATTATGTTGAGCATCTCTTTCCAGCGACAGATAACGTCACGTTTTGGAGTGAAACGCGGGACTTGTTGCTCTTCCGTATCTATGAACAACTCCACGACTGGCTACAGACGCAAGGCTTTGTCGCTTTTGACGAAGACGAGACACCAGGCGCAACCGAATCCAACGAGGAGAATGAATGATGTCCAAACACCTTATCGGGTTAACCCTGATTGACGCGCCCCATTCGGCGTTGAACAACGCTGGGACAGAAGCTTCGGAAGCAACCGAAAACGTCGTGGCCGTCAAGAAACTCCAAAAAGGGCGAAATACCTATCCATACGTCTCCGGCCAAGCGTGGCGCAATTGGTGGCGCACAACGCTTGAGCAGGAATTTGACGACTGGAGCAACTCGCCCATAGAGCGGGAAAAGAAAATCGCTTTTACCGCCGCAGACCCCGTAACGTACGACGATGATGATGTCTTCGGATATATGCGAGCCCAAAGCGAAATGCAAGGGAAGAAAAAAGTTAATGTGACGGTAACCCGCTTATCTCCCCTTAAATGCTCGCCGCTCATTTCCATCGCGCCGCAAACCCCAACAACCGATTGGGGCGTGATGGCACGCCACGAAGGCGATCCTGTGCCTTATGAACACCAATTTTATTCGTGCGTGCTTCAAGGCATCTTCTCCCTTGACCTCGGTGCAGTCGGAGCGTTTTCTGACATCAACCGAACCGGCTACAAGAACATCGCCGCGAGTTACGTTCAGAAGATTGAAGATGCAGGGGGAACACAGAAAAACAACAAAGCCCCTTGGGGGCTACCGAAGGATATCCGCGTTCGCCGGTGCCGACAGACGCTTGAGGCACTTCCGCTGCTCAGCGGCGGCGCGAAACTGACATCGCATCTCACCGATGTCACGCCGAAGTTGATTATTCTTTCCGTGCTTGACGGTGGGAATCACCCCTTCATGAATCTGATGGTGGAACGTGATGGAATTGGGGAACTGAGTTTCCCCGCACTGCGCGAAGTCATGGAAGACTACGCCGACCGGTTTCTCGATTCAATCTACATCGGCAGACGTGCCGGATTCATGGACGAATTGGACGAAAAACTGCGCGAATTGGCAAGCGATAAAACCTTGCCGTGCGAAGTCGTCTACGATTCGCCAAACAAGGTAATTGCCCAACTCGCCGAGAAGTTGGAAACACACATCGGAGACTCGCCATGAAGGTAATCCGCGTTCACATTACCGGTTGGGTCTCGTCGTTTCGGAATCCGCTATTTATTAGCGGATTCCAACCGACACTCGCTCTGCCACCCCTGTCGTCGATCTACGGCCTCCTCACCGCCGCAAAAGGGGAGTGGGTTACGCCGCACGATGCCGCCATCGGGTATGTCTTTCAGAGTCGGGGAAAAGCCGTTGACTTAGAAACTGTCTACGAATCCGCGGGGAAGTTAAGTGCTAAGTCTAACATCAACAAACGCGAATTTCTCGTCAAACCCGAAATCTATCTCTATACACCAGATCTGTGGCTAAGAGAGGCGTTTGCGCGCCCAGAGTACCCGTTGCTTCTCGGCCGTTCAAGCGATCTCGCGACGGTAACAGCGATAGAGGAGATTGAATTGGAGCGTGTTTCTGAAACAACATATCAAGATACGCTGCTGCCCTTTCCGCACCCGCAAATTTATGGGCAAGTTCAGGCATTGCCGACGCATTTCACCGCCGAGATGCCGCGCAAACCGCTAGGAATGCGCGCCTATTGTCTCGTCACAGAAAAAATTTGCTACCACGGCGATGCGTTGCAAGATCCTGAGAAAAAATGGGGTGTCTATCTGCATGAACGTATCCCTGGGGATTTCCATGTGCCGGATGAGCGCGAGCCGCGAATTAGGAAACCAATAGACAGAGATTTTGAAATTGCCACTGTAGATGGCGTGCAGATGCCACTGCCGGGGCTCTAGCCTGCAGGAGAACGAACATGTCTTTGCTACTCGCCAAAAGTGCCCCGAGAGAGACGCTTCGCGAACATACGGAGAATTGCCTCGCAGTCTACGAAAGTCTGCGTGAGCGGATGCCGTTTTTAGCGGAAATCGCGAAAGAGCCCGATTTCTTCGACCATCTTTTTTATACCGTCGCGCTTCACGATTTCGGGAAAGCTGCAACAGGTTTCCAACGTCACCTCATCGATGGAACACGATGGAACTATCGCCACGAGATTCTGTCCGCTGGATTTGTCGTGGGACTCCAACTCTCGCGAGAAGAGAAGCAGGCAATAGGGCTCGCAATCTTAACGCATCATAAAGATGTTAAGACGCTTAGTGATAAGCATCCGTGCTGGCCCAAGAGTAACCCGAGTTTCCGAACATGGGAAAAGAAAACGGCCGAATTAGAACCGAATTGGGAGGCACTGATGGAGGTTCAAGAAGAGGTAACCGGTTGGTATTCTGGGGAGAATTGCGCGTGGACACCTGTCTCATCTGCTGCGCAGCTCATGAACGGCTATCGCGATTTTCTCATACCCTATTGGAACGATTTTGAGGACGGGGAATTGAAACCGCTGCATGGCATCTACGGTATGCTTCTCCGCGGATGCACGATAGCCTGCGATCATCTCGCATCCGCTGGCAGAAACGAAATCCACACCGCGCTTGACAACCTTGAAGCTTCGCTATCTCAATCCGTTGAAGAAAAGGCGAAAAAGAACGGAAGCAGCTTTAACGGATGGGAAGGTTTTCAGGTAGCGGCTGGGGAAACCGCTGGGCAGTTGATGCTCTCGGCTCCCACCGGTTCGGGTAAAACCGAAGCCGCGCTGCTCTGGTCCGCGACGAATCAAGGGCAAACTTTGGGAAATCGAGTCTTCTATGTTCTCCCCTACACCGCCAGCATCAACGCAATGTATAATCGGTTAAGGAAATTCGTCTCCGACGAGAAAATTGGCTTATTGCATGGGAAAGCCAACTATTTCCTCTATCAAGCACTTGTGGACAAGAAATACACTCCAGCAGACGCGGCGCAATTAGCCAAACTTGAGCAAGACCTAACTCGGAAAGTTTGCCGTCCCTACAAAGTGCTGACTCCGTTTCAAATCCTAAAAGCCTTTTTTGGCATTCGCGGGTTTGAGATGCAGTTCGCGGAGATGTCCAAAGGGCTCTTTATCTTCGACGAAATCCACGCGTATGATCCGCACACAACCGCGCTTATCCTGACGATGGTTCAGCGGCTCCGCAGAGAGTATGATGCAAAGTTTTGCATTATGACAGCAACGATGCCTCTGTTTCTCAAACAGATGGTAACCCAAGCACTTGGCGAACTGACACCCGTTGAAATGCCGCCTCCCGAACGCGACAGGTTTACGCGCCACCGCGTGCGGTTGCTTGAAGGAAACATTCACGCCGCACTCCCGGAGATCGAGGAACACCTCACGCAGGGAAAACGGGTTCTCGTCGTTTGCAATACCGTTCGGCAGGCACAAACCGTGTTTGAGGAATTACAGTTTGTGGGCCAAAACACCAAACTCCTGCACAGCCGATTTATTCTCCGCGACCGGGAGAAGATCGAAAAACAACTTGGCAACGCAGATTTACTCGTCGGAACACAGGCTGTTGAGGTGTCTCTTGACATTGATTTTGACATCCTTTTTACAGAACCGGCTCCGATAGACGCGCTCATCCAGCGATTTGGACGTATCAACCGGAAACGTCAAAAAGGCATCTGTGATGTCTGCATCTGCCGTGAGGGCGGCGAAAACGACAGCTTTATCTATTCCACAGAACGCGTCCAACGCACCTTACAAGCCCTCGCACCGGTGGATATTCTGCACGAATCAGAGATTCAAAACCTGATCAATCTGGTTTATCGCGATGGCTACGATGAAAAGGAACAGGAGAAGTTTGATAAGGCGAAACGCGCTTTTGAAGAGCTCTTGCAGCGCGTCGTCCCCTTCATTGAGAAAGCGGAAAACCCTCAAGAATTTCTTAAACTCCTCAAAAGCGTTGAAGTTGTTCCCGCCGTTTACGAAGAGAAATTCTGCGAGAAAATAGAGGCGCGCCGATATTATGAAGCGAGGGCTTACATCGCGCAAATCAGTGAAAATCAGTTCGCACGCCTGTTTCGCGATGGGCAACTTTATGAAGACAAACGCTTAGGCCAGTGGTTCATAAAAGTTAACTACGATGAAACACTCGGGTTGCTTTTGGATGAACACAGCACGAACATCCTATAGCCTTAACCTGAGTTTTATCCACAACCGGTAGTTTCCCGATAAGGAGATATTGCAATGCAAAACCCAAACCAACCCCACATCACCGGCACCGCCATCAACTACCTCTACATCTGCGAACGCAAACTCTGGTTCTTTCAGAATCACCTTGAAATGGAGCACACGTCCGAATATGTCGACATCGGGCAACTCCTGCACGAGGATACCTACCCACGCGAAAAACGACGGGAATGGCTCATCGATGGCATGGTGCGCATCGACTTTGTCGATAAGGACGGCATCCTTCACGACATTAAATCCGGTCCCGCGATGGAGACAGCGCATGTCATGCAACTCTGTTATTATCTCTATCTGCTCAAGCAGAAAGGTGTCACCGACCGGAAGGGGGTTATCAACTACCCGCGCCAACGTCGAACGACCGAGGTGGAACTCACCGTCGATAGGGAGCGCGAATTGGAGACTGCCATCGAGAAAGTCACCCAGATCGCCGCGCTGCCCACACCGCCTCACGCCGACTATATGAAAATCTGCAAGTCCTGCAGTTATCAGGAACTCTGTTGGAGTTAAGGGAGGAACTGATGTCTCGCAACTACTACATCACGCAACCCGGCCGATTGCGCCGGAAGGATAACACGCTCTATTTAGAGCCGGTGGAATCACCGCGCATCCCTATCCCAGTGGAAGACATTGACGCGCTCTACCTCTATGGCGAACTGGATCTGAACACGAAACTTCTGAACTTCTTGGCACAGAAGCACATTCCGTTTCACGTGTTCAACTACTACGGCTATTATTCGGGGAGTTACTATCCGCGGGAGTATCTCAAATCCGGCTCGCTCCTCGTCAAACAGGTGCAGCACTACGAAAAGCGCGCGAAACGGATGGAACTCGCGCGGGAGTTCGTCGCCTCCGCAGTCTTCAATATCCTGAAAATCTTGCGCTATCATACCCACCGTGGGAAGGATTGCGCCTCTCAGATTGCAGAGATAGAAAAAATCGCTGCCGAGAGCCGCTCAGCGAAAAACACAAACGAATTGATGGGGTATGAAGGACACATCCGTGACACCTACTACACCGCTTTCAACACGATTTTGACGTTGAAAACGCCGTTTGGAAAACGGATGCGCCGCCCCCCGGACAATCCGATTAACGCCGCCATCTCCTTCGGGAACTCGATGATGTACGCGGCGTGCCTCACCGAGATTTACCGGACGCAGCTCAACCCGACGATTAGTTTTCTGCATGAACCGGGGGATAGACGCTTCTCGCTCAGCCTCGATCTTGCCGAAATTTTCAAACCGCTCATCGTTGACAGAATTATCTTTCGGCTGTTCAACCGCGGACAACTTAACGAATCCAGACATTTTGAGAGGGAAGTCGGTGCCTGCCATCTCAATGAAAAGGGCCGAAAGTTGTTCATCGCGGCGTTTGATGAGCAGTTGAAACAGACGATTGCGCATCGGAAACTGAAGCGCAAGGTCTCGTATCAACGGCTCATCCGTTTGGAGTGTTACAAACTAATTAAGCACTTCGTCGAGATGGAGCCGTATCAGGCACTTCGGCCGTGGTGGTAGGGAGTGCATCTTGGGCGCGTTCGCGCACAGTAGGAGAGACCTCCCGCGTCTCGATGCCGAAGTAGGGAGTGCATATTAGGCGCGTTCGCGCGTTCCTATCAGAGAGGTGAAACACCGTGTATATCATTTTGGTTTACGACATTGAAGTCGCGCGCGTTGCGAAAGTCTGCAAGTATCTGCGTCAGCACCTCAACTGGGTGCAAAACTCGGTTTTTGAAGGGCAATTAACCAAAGCGCAGTTAGCGCGCGTCAAATCCGGGTTAGCGTCACTCACCGATCCGGAAAAGGACTCCGTGATCCTCTACCAGTTGCGCGATGCCAGGTGGGTGGATAAGGAGGTGATGGGGCTCGACAAGAATCCTGCGACGAACCTGCTTTAGACGAGGCTTCGGCGCGGAAGCTACGGGTTGCCTGTTGCTGTCGATCTGGGGTGAGAGGCGATTTCTTGAGTTGATTGCATACGTCCATTTTTGGGAAAAGTGCCGATGGATGCTTGTGTCATTGGGCTCCGTCGACCTACTGGGGAATTGTCACTACCGCCGGTCGCCAGCAACTCGCCTCCTGAAATAAAAAAATTGCAAATTAACTTGACAAGAGCCGCAGGGATGTGGTATTATGTATATGCTGTCTACGGACGGTCTTTTAATCGCACCAGTTTGGAATTGAAACGGGTAGCTTGGAGGGAACCGATGTTAACACGCAGCTTGCTTTTAATCGCACCAGTTTGGAATTGAAACCTTATCCAACAGGTGGGACCTGGCAAGGGGCCATTAAATCTTTTAATCGCACCAGTTTGGAATTGAAACGGGCCAGATGACGTTGTTTCGTCCGGCTGATTTTGACTTTTAATCGCACCAGTTTGGAATTGAAACTGTACAAATAGAAGATTACCTATCCGATAAAGGCGCGCTTTTAATCGCACCAGTTTGGAATTGAAACATTGGCGACTGTTGATAGCACGGCCTGATGCGTTTGCTTTTAATCGCACCAGTTTGGAATTGAAACTCGCTAGCGTCACTGCAAAGACTCCCATCTTAAACTTTTAATCGCACCAGTTTGGAATTGAAACATACTCTGGATTCGGCTCGAATGTCGGATAATCCTCCTTTTAATCGCACCAGTTTGGAATTGAAACAATACCCAAACCACGCCCGATACTTTTCACCCGGCGCGGCTTTTAATCGCACCAGTTTGGAATTGAAACTCGTGTAGTCAAACCCCGCACGGTCGCATTTGCCCGCGCTTTTAATCGCACCAGTTTGGAATTGAAACAATGACATGCGACTCGGAAATCGCGCGCCCAAGTGCTTTTAATCGCACCAGTTTGGAATTGAAACTTGACAATTTAAAAGCCTCTGATGAGGAATTAGCCACCTTTTAATCGCACCAGTTTGGAATTGAAACAGTAGTTACCGTTCGGCGTATCTATATTCCCAACTTTTAATCGCACCAGTTTGGAATTGAAACCTGCCCTCGTTCGCTTAGTCGCAGAGGACAACTTACACCTTTTAATCGCACCAGTTTGGAATTGAAACTCCTCCGAGATTTACAATCTGCGGTGGATATCACCTTTTAATCGCACCAGTTTGGAATTGAAACTTGTTTGAAAGAAAAATGTCCAGGTGCGCGGTCCAACTTTTAATCGCACCAGTTTGGAATTGAAACCAACCTGAGACGCTTTACATCGTCTCTTCGATGATCCACTTTTAATCGCACCAGTTTGGAATTGAAACAAGAGCGTTGCTAATGAATAGAGGTAAGGGAAGACTTTTAATCGCACCAGTTTGGAATTGAAACGACTATGCCACCCGCCGGAGAGCCGGGAGTTGTAGACTTTTAATCGCACCAGTTTGGAATTGAAACGCAACTTATGCTCTAAATAAACTCTAAACGTAACGCCTTTTAATCGCACCAGTTTGGAATTGAAACCCGGCCAAGCCTAACCGCGGGTAATTAATCCGCGGACTTTTAATCGCACCAGTTTGGAATTGAAACCCTTGCACAACGGCCTGATGGGATTGTGCGACCGCTTTTAATCGCACCAGTTTGGAATTGAAACCGGTTTTTGTTTCCATTAGAAGAATCTCAATCCTGACTTTTAATCGCACCAGTTTGGAATTGAAACTAAATCAAGGAGATTTTCAATGACTCTCAAAAGACTTTTAATCGCACCAGTTTGGAATTGAAACCGAAGCTACTGACATGCGTTCGGAAGCATCGCGCACACTTTTAATCGCACCAGTTTGGAATTGAAACGAACCCGGCTGTGGAGTTCCCTCCCCCGGAGATGGCTCCTTTTAATCGCACCAGTTTGGAATTGAAACAAGGACAGGTGTTTCCGGGGTATCAACGCCAGGCGTGGACTTTTAATCGCACCAGTTTGGAATTGAAACAGTTTGGATGGGTAGAGTTTATGCGTAAGGAGAGACTTTTAATCGCACCAGTTTGGAATTGAAACTGAACTTCAACAATTCCTCTAACGACATCATATGCCCCTTTTAATCGCACCAGTTTGGAATTGAAACTTTGATAATCGCTGGTTGCATTTTAATGAGCAGTTGCCGCTTTTAATCGCACCAGTTTGGAATTGAAACATAGCTAAGGTTTGGGCCCAGGTCCAAGACGGCACCTTTTAATCGCACCAGTTTGGAATTGAAACTATCGCGCAGCCGTAAACCTGCTCGTCTAAGTCACGAGCTTTTAATCGCACCAGTTTGGAATTGAAACACTTGGAACTAAATTATACATCGATTTCTCCGAATTTCCTTTTAATCGCACCAGTTTGGAATTGAAACCACCCTCGCTTGCTAATTAGCATGCACAAGGAGGCACTTTTAATCGCACCAGTTTGGAATTGAAACCGCGTAAAGGTTCGTCGACGACTCGTGAATCATGTACTTTTAATCGCACCAGTTTGGAATTGAAACCATGTCTTGTGAGTTCGGGATACAGAGAATGACGTTGAGCTTTTAATCGCACCAGTTTGGAATTGAAACAGCACGGTAGACGCATACGCAGCGGAATTCGCAAACTTTTAATCGCACCAGTTTGGAATTGAAACACGAAAGCAACAAAAACCGAATGATAGACGAATGCACTTTTAATCGCACCAGTTTGGAATTGAAACGTAGACGTGCTGTCCGTGGTCGCTGTAGATAGAGCGTCTTTTAATCGCACCAGTTTGGAATTGAAACCAGCATACTGAAGAGTTTAATAGTTGGGCAGCGCACTTTTAATCGCACCAGTTTGGAATTGAAACAGTCAAGGTATACCATGATGGCAGACTTGTTCAGTTCTTTTAATCGCACCAGTTTGGAATTGAAACGACATAATCCATCGTTAAGCTCCTCCCAGTTCCAAGCCTTTTAATCGCACCAGTTTGGAATTGAAACTGATTCAAGAGTGACGTTGTGATCGAAACGGCGTATCTTTTAATCGCACCAGTTTGGAATTGAAACTCGAACACGAGGCAATCCGGGCGTTGGCGCGCTGACTTTTAATCGCACCAGTTTGGAATTGAAACAACCACGGCAAACGAAGGACATAGCACCTATCAGCTTTTAATCGCACCAGTTTGGAATTGAAACGTATGCCTACTGCGTATTATTACGCAGATGCATTGACATTTTAATCGCACCAGTTTGGAATTGAAACAGCTGCACGAGTGCAACTGCTGTGAGGTCTTACACGACTTTTAATCGCACCCAGTTTGGAATGAAAAATGGCCTTGACTCTGGGCAAGGTCAAAAGTTCCCATCCCCTGCCTCAAAAATCTCCTCCCATCATTTTCTCCTTGACCCCAAAATCAAAATCGTATAAACTACACAAAAGAAAAAAGGAGAAAGCCCAATGAAAACCTTCACCACTCTCAGCATTCTCATCCTGATCTGGGCAGGATGCGCCAATACGCAATATCAAGAAATGCAAAACGAACGCGATGCCCTCATCGAAAACTATGAAAACCTCCGCCGCGCACATGATAGCGGAACACTCAAAACTGAAATCACTGATAAACTGCTCGGAACATGGCGATTCCTGAACCTTGAGATCGAGGAGGGCGATGCCACCGAAGATGTCGCTGCCGCGAAAGCCGCACTCTACGCGCTCGATCTGAAGAATCTTACTCTCGCATTTTTTGAACAGCACAAATCTTACTTCTACCGCGGCAAAAGAGGCATCACAGAATTCGCAGGACAGCTTAACATCACCACCGTCCGGTTTGGCGATGAACCGTTCCCGTTCATCCGGTTCATTAGACGCTCCGGACCGCGGATGCCGCAGCTGCTCTTTGCATCCGGTCCTGACGGAAATCCGCTCGGGCTCAAAGGCGCAACCGGGTTCGCTGAGGCGAAGGCTTCCGAAATCGGTATCTCTGTCACGGATGACAGACTCTATCTAACGATGTATGGTGCGATGCAACTGGGTCCTGATGGCTGGATGCAAAGTGGGGGACTCTTGTGTTCCTTTGAACGCATTGAGGAGAACAAACCATGAAAACCTTAGCAACCCTCAGCATGGCGGTGCTGCTGTTCACCGGTTGTGCCACCCTGCAAACGCAGAAACGCGCGGAACTTCTCATGGAACTTGAAGATGTCAGCGAAAAACACCATCCAGACAAACTCAAGAACATGATAAAGGATTTGCTGCTGGGAAAATGGCAGTACGTGAGTTTGGAGGTTGAAGGGGGTAGCATCAAGAAGCAGAAAGTGGATGTGCTGCAGGGAAGCGAAGCACCGACGAATGCCGATGAGCAAGTCATCACCGATGAACAGGTGTCGGAATCGGAAGACGACGCGCTCCGATTGCCGCCGGTTAGAGTTACGGACAACCCGGCCAGTCAACAGATAGCGGCGGCGAAGGCGGCGATAGTTGCATCTACCCGCAAACATCTGACGGTGGAATTTTTTGAGCGGCACTCGTCCTACTACTACCGCGGCAGCAACGGCAGCGCGGATATCACCGGGCAGTGTAACGTCACTACGATGCGCGTCGGCGATGAATCGTATCCGTTTATTCGGTTCAATCGGCGCACCGGGGTGGAAATGTTGGAGTTTTTATTCGGTTCTGAACCGGCCCGGAACGCGCTAGTGAAGAACAAACGCGCCCTGCTCGCCAAAAGACGTGCTATGGGTGCGCAAGGCAGCCGACGCGCGCTCGCCAAGGCACCATCGTTCGCCCTCGTCTCAACGATGGGCATCGCCGTGACGGAAGACCGGCTCTATCTGATTGTTTATGGCGACATGGAATTAACCCCGAAAGGTTGGATGCGCACCGGCGGCCTCCGATGCACATTGAAACGGGTGCAATAGTCCTATCCGTTGAACGTAGAGAGGGACGGGCCGCGCTGCGGGCTGCGCGAACCGCCTCGGTACGTATGGCGGGGGCCTGTCCCCGCGGTGGGATTCGGTGTTCTTTCCAACGGATGCAGAAGGAGAATTGACAATGAAACGGATACATTTCGTGCTCAGTTTGGCACTGATGCTTGCTATTGTTCAGATCGGTTTCGCCAGGGCTCCGAGAACCTCCAAAATCGCGTTCGCTTCAAATCGCAGTGGTGCCTGGGACATCTATCTGATGAATCCCGATGGCAGTAAGCAGGAGAATTTAACACGGGACAATGCTGGCGATTTCAGTCCCACCTGGTCTCCAACAGGCGAGCATATCCTGTTTGTCTCCGACCGGGGAGGCATCCGCGATCTCTATCTCATGGATGCCGATGGCGGCAATATGCGCCCGGTTTTCCGGAAGAAAGCGCGGCGAGCAGAACCGACGTGGTCCCCAGATGGACAGCGGATCGCCTACCACGCCGAAACGCCCATGTGGAGCATCCAAATCGCCTCCATTCACGGCATCAACTCAAAGCAAGTAGCCGTGGCAGACCCGCGCGGCGGGAATCCCTCCTGGTCTCCCGATGGAAACGAGATAGCGTATGTCGACAATGTCGGCGGCTCACGCCGCATCCGTATCGTCAACCTTCGCTCCGGCGCAATCCGAACGTTCCTGCCGAACAAAACGTCGTGGATGTATACTCCCGCCTGGTCTCCAGAGGGTGACAAGATTGCTTTTTCTTGGTATCGATGGGGCATTGGTGGAAAGGATGCGATTCACGTTGCGAATCGTGATGGGAGGCGTTTGATGCAGATTGGGAAACCCGCGCTGGGGACAGACTCGCCTGCCTGGTCTCCGCAAGGCGATAAACTCGTCTATGTCGAGGAGGCAAAGGACGGCGACTGGCAAATTGTGACAATCGAGCTGCGGACTGAAAGGAAGAAACGCCTGACGCGCCGGGGATGGAACATTACACCGGATTGGTTCGATCCGAGCAATTTGCCTGTTGTTCCGCAGCCGCAGTTGTTAACGACGGTGTGGGGGAAGATGAAAATTCACGACTAACCCACAGCAATTGGCATCAGAAAACCAAATCGTTTTGCATGATGCGGCGTGATGTGTTACAATAGAGTTCAGAATGAATCAGGAGCACGAAACATTGCGCAACTACACCGACATCACTTCCCGCGTGGAAAACTTGAACGTGCCTGTGGCACTTCTCGGGCGCGTCCACGATTATCCGATATACCAAATCTGTCTCGCGTCGTCAGCGGCAGCACCGAGCCCTATCCTCATCACCGGTGGCGTGCACGGCGATGAGCCCGCGGGCGTTGCGGCGGCGTTGCAATTCTTGGAGCGCGACAACCTTGAACTCTTGAAACGCTTTACGTTTGTCCTCATCCCTTGTATTAACCCCTACGGTTACGTCCACGGGACGCGTGAGAACCGAGAAGGGGTTGATATTAACCGCGCTTTTGAGACAGCTGATGTCGCCGAGGTAGCCCTTGTCAAAAAAGCCATCGGGCAAACCCAATTTGCAGTGGCGATAGATTTCCACGAAGATTACGACGCGACAGGGTTCTATCTCTATGAAGGCAAGCGCGACGCAGCATATATCGGTGCCGAACTCGCCGACGCTGTCAAAACAATCGGACCTGTAGATACGGAAGACCCGGGCGAAGAAGCACCAGAAATCGCGACGGGTGTCTATAAAGTTGCCTCGGAATGGGGCACGCAGGGGCTCGCGCCTTATTTGTTGCATTTTCACAGCGAACATGTTATCATCACAGAAACGCCGACAATTTGGCCGCTGGAACAACGCCTCGCGCTCCATTTAGGGATATTGGATTGCGCGCTTGCGTTGTGCTAAATGAGGTTAAGACTGGGAGGGCTCTCCTACGGGCAAGAAATCGAGACCGGGAGGGCTTTTCTACAGGCAATCGAGACCAGGAGGGCTCTCCTACAGGCGAGAAATCGAGACCGGGAGGGCTCTCTTATGGGGAGAACAACAGTCTATTAGGAGATACGTCTATGTTAGAAAATGTCAATACCGCTTCACGCCCTTCGGGACTGGAAATCACCGACATGCGTCTCGTCAGGACGCAGGTAGGCGGTCCCATCGTGAAACTGGAGACGAATCAAGACATCTATGGGCTCGGCGAGGTCCGCGATGGTGCAAGCCCGACGTATGCGCTGATGCTTAAA
>PYJE01000185.1:13905-37380 GCA_003635305.1 Candidatus Poribacteria bacterium
AAAGTTGCCTCGGAATGGGGCACGCAGGGGCTCGCGCCTTATTTGTTGCATTTTCACAGCGAACATGTTATCATCACAGAAACGCCGACAATTTGGCCGCTGGAACAACGCATCGCGCTCCATTTAGGAATATTGGATTGCGCGCTTGCGTTGTGCTAAATGAGGTTAAGACTGGGAGGGCTTTCCTACAGGCAAATCGGGACCAGGAAGGCTTTTCTACAGGCAATCGAGACCAGGAGGTCTCTCCTACAGGCGAGAAATCGAGACAGGGAGGGCTCTCCTACTAGGGAACAACAGACTATCAGGAGACTATGTCTATGTTAGAAAATGTCAATACCGCTTCACGCCCTTCGGAACTGAAAATCACCGACATGCGTCTCGTCAGGACGCAGGTAGGCGGTCCCATCGTGAAACTGGAGACGAATCAAGACATCTATGGGCTCGGCGAGGTCCGCGATGGTGCAAGCCCGACGTATGCGCTGATGCTTAAAAGCCGCATTCTGGGCGAAAACCCGTGCAACGTTGATAAAATCTTCCGAAAGATTAAGCAGTTCGGCCACCACGGACGGCAAGGCGGCGGCGTGAGCGGCATCGAAATGGCACTCATGGATTTGGCGGGCAAGGCGTACGGCGTGCCGTGTTATCAACTCGCCGGCGGGAAGTTCCGCGACAAAATCCGATGTTATAGCGATACGCCGTCCCTCAGAGACGCGGGGGATATGGGCGCGAAACTCCAAGAACGTATTGACAGCGGGTTCACTTTCCTTAAGATGGACTTGGGGATTGGATTGTTGCGCGGGATCCGGGGCGCGCTCGCCGCACCGAGTGGGAATTTAGACACGCATAACCTGATGCACCCGTTCACCGGCATCCGCATCACCGACAAAGGCATCCAGATTTTGTCTGAGTATGTGGAGCTCGTCCGGGCGATTATTGATTATGAGGTGCCGCTAGCGGTAGATCACTTCGGACATATCGGCATTGAGGACTGCATCCGCCTTGCGCGGGCGTTGGAGAAATATAACCTCGCGTGGCTGGAAGATATGGTGCCGTGGCAATACACAGAACAGTATGTCCGCCTCTCGAATGCGTGTGCGACACCGATTTGCACCGGTGAGGACATCTATTGCAAAGAGGACTTCATGCCGCTGTTTGAAAAGCGTGCGATTTCGGTCTGCCATCCAGATATTGCTACGTCGGGTGGGATTTTAGAGACAAAGAAAATCGGCGATTTGGCGGAGGCGCACGGCATCGCAATGGCACTCCACATGGCAGGCACTCCTGTCTGTGCAATGGCGAGCGTCCACTGCGCCGCGGCGACTTCAAACTTCCTCGTCTTGGAAAACCACTCCGTTGATAACCCATGGTGGGACGACATGGTGACAGGTTTGCCGAACCCTATCATCCAAGATGGCCACATCACTGTCCCCGACACGCCGGGGTTAGGCATTGAGCTCAACGAAGAAGTGATTCGGGAACATCTGCATCCGGATGCACCCCAATACTTCCCGCCGACGACTGCGTGGGATTCGGAACGTTCACACGATAGGTTGTGGAGTTAGTGTAATCTGTCAAGGCGGATTGCTACGTCTGTCTTGTCTCATTCATCGGACTTACGCAAACATCGCCCGGTAGGCGCGCTTGGGCGCGTGCGCGGTTGTAAACCGCGCCTACCGAATAGGACGCTGGGAGGCGCGCTTGGAAACACGCGCGCTTGGGCGCGTGCGCGGTTGCAAACCGCGCCTACCGAGTGATGTCTTGAACCTGATTGTTCCGAGATGCTGGAGAAGCCACTGGCTATGTGTTCTTAAACGACAGGGAGCGGTGCATTTTTACGGAATCTCCGCAACATAGACCTGGGAGTGCCCCGAAACATCTGACGTATACACCACCGCCTTCTCATCAGGACTAAAGGAGGGATGCGGATGCGTCCACTGCGGGCCGTAAACGGTGTCCACCTTCATCTCCATCCAACTGAGAGCCTTCTCTCTATCTGCCTGCTGTTGTGCAGCCGCCCAATCCTCGGCGAGTGCATACCGGTCTGTCTTCCATTGGCTGCCGCTTGACGAACTTTGTGGGTAGCAGATGGGCGTATGCTCTCCCGTTTCCACATCAACTAAGCGCAAGCCGATATCAGGATGCACGGTATCGCACAGGACTTTGGTGCCGGCGCGGTTGCTCGCGATGTGCCATGCATTGAAATCCGCAATCGTCTGCATCTGCAACGTTTCCAACGAGAATCTGCGGAGCGCGTAAGGCCAATGCGTCACGATGAGTTCGTTCTGCACGCCGAGGAACGTTTCATGGACGAGGAATTCGTGATTGCCGTGCTCATAGAGCTGCCGATTTTCTGTGCCATCGCGATGGATAGTCCACATCCGCGGCGCGGGATCCCCCGAATAGGCGATGAGTTCCGCATGTTTCGGATGGAACTGCGGGTGGATAACCGTCTGTGTTGGCGACGTATAGATAACCTCGCCACCGCTGCCATCGGTTGCGGTAACGGTAATATGCGATGTGCCATCGCGCTTCATCGCCGTGACGATAAACTTTTCATCTGCACTGACACTGCACTCGCCGAGGCTGCCACCGGGGAATTTTTCCAGCGTCCGTTCTGCCAATGTCTCCAAATGAATCGCCTTAATCTCGTCGGCTTGGGTATAGAAGAGTTGTGTGCCATCTTTGGCAATCACACCGGAGTAGCCGTGCACGTCATCGGCATCGGTGAGTTGCACGATATCGCCATCGGGAAACGCCGCTTTAAAAAAGTTGGGTTTGCCAGAACGATGGGAAGACCAGACAAGAACCCCCTGGTCTGGCGTGAACGAGGAAGTCAGAAAGTAGAGGTTGTGGTTGATGGATGCGTGGTTTGTGAGTTGATAGATATGCGCGCCCGTTTGGGCATCGTCAAATTCGCGAAGTTCTGATGGATGAACGGAGGCTTTTGCGTAGTTTGCCATAGTATTGCTCCTACCGCAGATGAAAATGATATATTCTCCATGATACCAAATTCACAACGAAATGTCAAGTGGGAAAAATGTTGCAGAAAGTAATTTTTCTTGACAAGGAGTTAGGGAATAGTGTATACTATATTTTAATAGCATCTTTGGTGTGGATTTGCACCACAAATCAACTTTTCAGGAGGCAACGATGAATTTCAGAATTAACATGTTAACCGCGATGGTGGCGATGCTGATGCTTTGCACCGCGCCCTTCGCGTTGGCACAGAAAATGTGGGAGAACGTGAGCGAATCGCAGTGGAACGCCACCTTTTCCGATGTCTTTTTTGTTGATGAACAGCACGGGTGGATTGTCGGAAGCAATTCTACCATTTTACATACCGCCGATGGCGGCATGTCGTGGGAAAAGCAGCCGCGTCAACCGCTCCCTTTTGATATTGAGTTGAAAAAGGTTCGGTTTCTTAACCCGAAGTTGGGATGGGTTGTGGGGGACAACGGCACGGTGCTCAAGACAACCGATGGCGGTGTAACGTGGATGAAAAAGAATACCGGCACGTTCACCGCGCTGTTAGCTGTCTCTTTTGTAGACGAGCAACACGGCTGGGCGAGCGGTGATAGCGGGCTCGTTATCAGCACAACAAATGGCGGCACGACATGGCAAAAGCAGGAAGTTGGCACCAATAACGTCCTGGAAGGTATCTCCTTTGTCGATGCCAACACAGGCTGGGCGGCCGGCGGCGGCGGCACCCTCCTCTATACGATTGACGGTGGGCAGAATTGGCAATTTCAGACGAGTGCCACAGTGCAAACGCTAGATGCCCTTTTCATGCTGAACGGCAGCACCGGCTGGGCAGTCGGTTCTGGCGGTGCTGTGGTGGCTACGGTGAACGGCGCGGAGTGGGCAGTCCAGGAGAGTCATGTCCCGAATTCAAATGGGATGCCCGAACCGATTTGGGATGTCCACTTCGCCGATGAGATGTTAGGCCTCGCCGTAGCGGAATTCGGCGTGATTTTACGCACAACCGATGGCGGCACAACCTGGGCACCGTTGAAACCGCGAGCCGTCGGCTCTCGACTCCAAGGCGTGCACATGGTGAACCAGAATGAAGCATGGGCAGTTGGGGATGCAGATACTATCCTGCACAGTTCCGATGGCGGCCAGACATGGAATATCGTCTCTAATTTTCCTAGTTTACAGGCAGTCGATTTTTACGATGACCGGCTCGGTTGGGCAGTCGGCTTAGCGGGCGCGCTGATGCATACAAACGATGGCGGTGAGACGTGGATGCCCCAAAACAGCGGAAACGTCTTTGAGTTGTTCGGTGTGGGGTTTGTAAGTGAAACGAAAGGCTACATCGTCGGAAGCAATGCAGCACTGGCCGAAACGCTTGATGGCGGGAGTACCTGGGCAGATCTCAGCGACCCGGGTGATGAAGGGCACGGCACCGCGCAGCGTATTAAGTTTGAAGGCCCCATGAGTTGGCGCAGCGCGATGGGCTCTTATGCCCTGAGTTTCGGTTCCGCAACGCACGCCTGGGCAGTCGGCGAGACCGGCAGGGTGATGCACACCAGTGACGGTGGACAAACCTGGCTCGGACAAGACTGCGACCCGGGCATGACAGGTGCAGGCTTCAACAACCTATATGGTGTTCACTTCATTGATGATAAAGTCGGGTGGGTAGTCGGCGATGCAGGCACGATTATCAAGACAACGGATGGCGGCCTCACCTGGATGCCGATGCAGCAGGGGGCCGCGTTAAAAGATGCCTTCGCACTGAACGAACAGAAGGTATGGGTAGTCGGCGAACAAGGCACTATCATGGCTTCCACAGATGGCGGCATGGAATGGACAGAGCAGACGGTGCCGACGGATGCTAACCTCAACGCCATCCTCTTCGTCAACGAAAATGAGGGTTGGGCAGTCGGTGACTCCGGGACCATTCTCCAGACTGCCGATGGCGGCGTGACGTGGCTGATGCAGGAATCTCCCACGATGAACCACCTGCACGATATTGTGAAAACGCCGAGTGGGCAGCTCTGCGCAGTTGGCGATTCAACTACCATTCTCCGTTATTAGATTTAGGACTGACGCATCTCAAACCGGTAGGCGCGCGTTGTCCGCTCGCACTCTCACAGGTGCGCGGTTGTAAACCGCGCCGGGAAGAAGCATGGGATTTGTGCGCTGTTGCAAATCGCGCCTATCGGTGGAGAATGATGACATTTGCATCAGTCTTGGACTTTCGGTTTGTCCGGGCGGCTTTGGTGCGAAAAGCCGTAGCCGTCCCTAACACAGGAGGACGCACTCCGATGAATTTATTCCGGTTTCGCGACATTGCATGGAGCGGAACCTTGCTGATATGTTTACTCGCCTTCACCGCTTTCTGCGCGCTTACAAAGCGCGTCTACGGTGAACTAGAGGGCTCGCTCCAAAATCCACGGATTTTAACGCTTGAAGAGAGTTTTGAGGTTGCTAAAGCGAGCAACCTGACTATTCAGACCGCGGAACAGAATCTGAAAACGGCGGCGGCGCAGGTGCGCGCGGCGCGCGCGGGCCTCTTACCGCGAATCACGGCAAACGGCGACTATACCTATTTTCGAGATGTCCAAAAATCTGTGATTCAGGCAGAGGGTGGGTTCGGTTTCCCGCCGCCCGGTGGCGAGGAAGCGGCGACGCAGCCGATGCCAACGCCGAGTGCAGATAACGAGGCGGAGCTCATTGAATTGGAATTCGGTGCGCATCACAATTTGCAAGGCACGGTGAGCCTCACGCAACCTGTCTTCGCATGGGGACGCTATTACTACGGCTATCAGGCGGCGAAACTGAATTATCAGGCGGTAGAACGTGAAGTCGCTGCTGCCTATCATCAGCTCCGTTTAGATGTCTCTGAAGCGTTTTACGGTGTTTTAGTGGCGCAAGAGTTCGTCCGTGTTGCACAGCAAAGCGTCACGCTCGTTGAGAAGCAGCTCGGCATCGCTGAGGCATCATTTGAAGCAGGAGCGGCGACGAATTTCGACGTGCTGCGCGCAAAGGTTCAGTTGGCAAATGCGCAATCGCAGCTTATTCGTGCGGAGAACGGTGTCCGCGTCGCCAAAAACGGCTATAAGACATTCCTGAACATCCCGCTCTCCGAGGAGATTTCGGTGCAAGGCTCTTTGGAGTCTGTCGGCGAGCATCCATTAGCGGCTGGCAGTCTTGAGGCGTTGATACAACAGGCTCTGGAAAATCGCCCGGAGATGGGCCGTTCGCACTTGAACGAACGCGCCGCACGCAAACAGGTAGATGTCGCGAAAACGCGCCGTCTCCCGGACATCAGTTTTTTCAGCAATTACCAAATATCACAAAATGAAAGACTCACCGAAATGAACCGTATCTGGAGTCTGGGATTCCGGATTAACGTTCCGATTTTTGATGGGTTTGCGACGCAGGCGGCGGTGCAGCAGAGCGAGGCTGTCCTCAAACAGACAGAATTGGGGGGCGCGCAGTTAACATCCGCTGTTGAATTTGAGGTGCGTTCCGCGTATCTGAACCTCTTGGAGGCGCGAACGCTGATTGAAGCGCAGCGTGAAACCGTTGCGCAAGCGCGCGAGAGTGTGCACATCGCGACTATCCAATTTGAAAACGGCATCATTACCACCGTGGCGTTAACCGACACGCAACTCGCGCTGGCGCAGGCGGAAGTCAACCGGCTCCAGGCGCATCATGACTATGTCGTCGGCTTAGCGCGGCTAGAAAAAGCCATCGGACAACAATTACAATAAACACCAAGGGGACGTTCACTCCCGGTAGGCGCGATTTCAAACCGCGCCTATCGCGGGCGTTCTATTCCAAAAATGAGGGGTAACCAAATTGAAAAGAATATGGTTCGGGGTTCTCATTGTCTTAGGGATAGCTGTTCTTACCGTGCCAAGACTCTTGAAAACCGAAAAATCGACAGACGAACAAGCCGAGGCCGCCGTGCTGAAACCGGTGGAAATTAGCAAAGCGATGCGCGGCGAAATCCGCGCCGAACTCCAACTCTCCGGCACAATTGAAGCGCAGTCGCGGGTGAATGTCTTCCCAGAAATTGCGGGCCGCCTTATCGCACTTCCGGTTGATGAAGGCGACAGCGTCCAAAAGGAAGATATCCTCGCCACTGTTGAACATGAAGAATTAGCACTCGCTGTTCAACAAGCGGAAGCAACATTAGCGTCTGCGGACACGGCGTATTCGCAGACGCTGCAACTCGCCGAGGTGCGCGTCCGTTCGCAGATTGCGCAAGCCGAGGCGCAGCTGAATTCTGCGCTTATCTCGCTAGAACAGGTGAAAGCCCTGGCTGAACTCCGCTCAGTCACACAGATTGAGCAGGCGGAGGCGGGGTTGCAGTCCCTCGTCGCCAATCTGGAGAAAATCAAAAACGGGGCCCGTGCCGAAGACCGGCGGCAAGCGGAAGCCTCCTACAATCAGGCAAAAGCCAATCTTGATAACGCCGAGAGCAACCATGCGCGTATGGCGCAGCTCTTCCAAAATGGTGCGATTAGCGAACAGTCTCTTGAGAGCGCGAAGACGCAGTTGGACGTTGCCATCGCACAGTATAACATTGCTAGGGAACAGCGTCAACTCATCAACAATGGCTCGCGCGTGGAGGATATCCAAGCGATGGAGGCGCAGGTAGAACAAGCCTCGGCATCCCTGCGCTTGGCGCGGGCGCAAGCCGAAACGCGTTCTTGGGAGAAGGACATCGCGCTAGCGCAATCGCAAGTGGAAACGGCGCGAGCCGCGCTCACCTCCTCGCACGCCTTAGAAACCTCCAAGAGCTGGGAAGCAGAGATTACCGCGTCGAAAACAGCGCGCACGCAGGCCCAGGTCGCGCTAAAACTAGCAAAGAAACGGCTGAAGGATGCCACGATTTACGCTCCGATTTCTGGAATTATTTCGCAACGCAACCTCGATTTTGGCGGCATGGCAACGCCGACAGCACCGCTGTTTGAGATTGTCAACATTGACACCGTCAAAGCTACCGTTGACGTAATTGAGTCGCAGCTGAACCAATTGTCCCTGAATCAGCAGGCAGTTGTGGAGATTGATGGGATAGCCGCGCCGCTCACCGGCACGGTAGCGTTCATTAGTCCAACCTTACAGGCAGCTCGGCGCACCGCAACCGTTGAATTTCACATTGACAATGCCGATAGCATATTGAAACCCGGCATGTTCGCCAACGTCACCGTGCCGATTGAGGTGCATACAGACGCGATTCTCATCCCTCGGGCCGCGCTACTTGAAGATGCCGCGACGAAGCAGCAAGAAGTGTTCATCGTTGAAAACGGTGTGAGTCAACGACGCATTGTGCAGATTGGGCTCTTACGGGAAGGCCAGGTTGAGGTGCTCAGCGGGATTGCTGAAGGCGAGGCGGTTGTCACCGCGGGACAACATTCGCTGAAAGCAGGAGAAAGCGTCGCAGTCGTCAATCAGTAGGCGATGGACAAGGTTCCATCCCTGAACAAAAGCAGTGACAGGAGAAGCGATATGGCTTATCAACCTGCATTTTACATCCCGTATGTCTCGCCGCTTGAGGACGATGAACTCTATCTTGAATCGGATGGGAAACCTATGGCTGAAACAGAACGTCACCGGAACCTCATGATTTATGCCATTCAGACGCTTGAATCGCATTTCGAGGCAGTGCCGGATGTCTGTGTCTCTGGCAATATGATGATGTATTACCGACCGGGGGATTATTGGAAATCGGTCTCCCCGGATGTCTTTGTGACGTTCGGTGTTGAACGGAAGGAACGGCGCACCTATAGAATCTGGGAGGAGGGTAAGCCGCCGGACTTTGTGCTTGAGTTCTCAAGCAAACGAACCGCAGCGAACGACTTGGGACTCAAGAAAGCCCTCTACGCGGAAGTGATTGGGGTGCGCGAGTATTTCTTGTATGACCCGGAGCGTCGCTATTTGCCCAGCGGCCCGCTGATTGGTTTTCGTCTCGAAGGCCAGAGTTATGTGCGGATTCCTCCGAGCATCGGCGGTGGCATCCCGTCCGAAACCTTAGGCGTGGAGTTCAGCCTGCGCGGCGATGGGTTCGGTTTTTACGACGTGATTTTTGGGGAGTGGCTCGAGACACCCGCCGAGAAGGCAGCGGCAGCGTTTCATGAAGAAGCAGCGGCGCGCCAAGCGGCGGAGATACGGGCGCAACAAGCCGAAGAAGAACTGACACGACTCCGCGCCGCGCTCACTTCTCAAAAAAACTCTTGACAATTTTATGGCGTTCGTGTAACATGGGATAACATTTGAATATTGGCTGTTTGCTGAAGGGAGAGACTTGGCGGTTTCACCCTAACAGAGGCAAAACGATGTTATCCGATGAAACGAAGAGTCTGATTCATCTCAACCTGATGCAGGGGGTTGGCTCTAAAACTATCCAACTGTTAGTTGAGGCATTCGGTAGTGCTGAGGCAGCACTGCAGGCGACACCTGAGATGCAACAGAGCAAGTTGTGGGACTTCGGGAGTGCCGCTCCCGCGGGGTTGATTCACAAGTTGCTTTACTATCCTTTGCAGCGCGAACTTGAATTGATTGAACACCACGGATGCGACATCATCACGCTTTATGATGAGGCCTATCCACCTTTGCTGAAAGAGATTAAGAATCCGCCGATTTTGCTCTATGTAAAAGGCGAACTCCGCGCGGCTGATAACAAAAGCATTGCCCTGGTAGGTTCGCGTCAAGCAACGGAGGAGGGCCGACGACACAGCCATAAACTCAGTTACGCGCTCGCGAAACATGGCTTAACGGTGGTGAGTGGTTTGGCGCGGGGTATTGATGAGAGCGCGCACCGCGGCGCACTTGAAGCTGGAGGCAGGACTCTCGCTGTAATCGGCAGAGGCCTGTGTGATGTTTATCCACAGGAAAACCGTAAACTTGCGTCGCAAATTGTCACATCCGGCGCGCTGCTCTCTGAATTTCCCATGGCCATGGAAGTGAGGCGGAAAAATTTCCCGCAGCGCAACCGTATCATCAGCGGTTTAACGCACGGCACCGTAGTCGGCGAAGCACCGAAGGGGAGCGGCGCGCTCATAACAGCAAAGCATGCCCGCGAACAGGAACGAGAAGTCTTCGCGCTACCTGGAATGCCTTTATCTGGCGGCATCGGACGCGGCACACAAACCCTGATTAACAGCGGACAGGCTACGTTTGTTAATGAAGCGGCAGACCTGCTCAAACTTTTTTTCGCTAACCGTCCACGACGAAAACCGGCACAAGCACCAAAATCACTCCAGCTCTTTCTCGTTGAACCGCGTGATGAAGCACTCGTGGTGACAGCTGTTGTCGGCTATTTCAAAAAATCTGCGTTTCAGCGTTTTTCTATAGAATTGGAACGCGATATCCAAATCGGTTCCAGCAGTGGCAGAGCTGACGTTGTGCTGCTTACTGCAGCAGGAGAACTCGCCGCTATTGCAGAGTGCAAAGCGGCATACGAAAACATCGGGGATGAGCAGTTAAAGTCCTACCTCTCTGCAACTGATACACGCTTTGGTATACTTGCCAACAGCGAGCATGCTGATAGATGGCAGTTTTATGAAAACACCGGGCGAAGCCAATTTAAAACGATTACTCTTTCGCAATTTGAGAAAGGTATCCTCGGCGACGTTAGCACGGGACTCTCCGGACATCTACGAAAACCGAGTTATTGACAACGTTGATGACAGCATTGGTAATACAACCGACTCCGCGTCAGTCATTCTCAACGAACGCACGGCGAATGACGAAAAATGAAAGTTGAACAACTGCACGGCCCCAGCATAAAACCGTTCCAGATTGCCGATTTGGAACGTCTCATCCAAGAGGACTCCGCCGACATCTTCGGGCCATTCGGGTTGCAGAAGGGTGGGAAGGTTATCGTCACACGGGCACCCGCACGGCTTGACATCATGGGCGGCGTTGCCGATTACTGCGGCGCAAACGTCTTTGAAATGACGCTGGAACGCATCGCTATCGCCGCCTGTCAAGCGCGCGAAGATAGACATATCCGCGCAGTGACACTCGGTGTCGGAAACCAGTATCTCTATCAACCGACTAAACCTGAGAACGATACTAGCAACACCGTGTTGCTTGGAGATAAGCGGGTGCAACAGGGAGTTGAACTCTCGCTTGACGATTTCTATGCCGACGGTGAACTCAAAACCTACGCACAAGTGCGCGAACTCTTCAATAAGGACGCGCAAACCGCGTGGAGTGGCTACATTCTCGGTGGGTTCTATGTCCTGCTGAAAGAAGGCAAACTTGAACGTTTTCCGCACGGTGCCGCGATTGTCCTTAAAAGCACCATTCCGATAGGGGCCGGGATTGCTTCATCGGCGGCGATTGAAGTTGCGGCGTTGATGGCAATTGACAAACTTTATGGGTTGAAGTTAAGCGAACGAGACATCGCCCAAGTGGCGCAAATCGTCGAAAATCGGATTGTCGGCGCGCCGTGTGGCATCATGGATGGGGTAACCTCGGTCTCTGGGAAAATGGGGAAGATCCTCTCGATTCGGTGTCAACCCCCTACGTCCTTGACCTCCGAGGTGCCTTATGAAATACTGGAAGGCGTGTCGAAGCCGTTCTATGTCAAGTTTGTCGGTGTGAACACGAAAGCACCGCGTAGCACGACAAGCACGGCTTACATTGAGGCGCGCACCGCCGCGTTTATGGGCTTGACAATCTTGCAGAAAGCGTTAAAATTAGAGACGAACTATCTGTGCGACTTCTCCGTTCAGGAATTTCACGAACGGTGCAAACCGCTGTTGCCGGAGCAGATGCGCGGCGAGGAGTTCCTTGAAAAATATGGCGCGACCGTGGATACCGTCACGGAGGTGGCTGCGGAGAAAGTGTATCCTATCAGATGTCGGGTGCAACATCCGATTTATGAACACCACCGCGTCAAGCGGTTCATCGCTGCACTGAAAAATGCGGACAAGCATCCCGAACGCATCCGTGCCTACCTCAGAGAGGCGGGCGCGCTCATGTATGAATCTAACGCGAGTTATCGCGATTTAGCGGGGCTCGGTTCACCGGAAGTGGATGGGCTCGTCCGCATCGCGCAAAAAATCGGCGAAGAAGGCGGCATTTACGGTGCCAAAATTACCGGCGGCGGGGGCGGCGGCACCGTCGCACTGCTCTGCTACGGCATGGTGACGAAATCGTTGACACAACTCCACGCTGCCTATAAACTGGCTTGGGGATTGGACGCGGAAATCTTCCACGGCTCTCCGGACGGTGCCGCTGAATTCGGGCACTACGTTTGGGAACTCAAGGAGAGCGCGCCGATTGAACATTTTTAATCGGAATTGACGCAAAAACCGACAAACGCCGGTAGGCGCGGTTGCAAACCGCGCCTACCGGGGGATTTTATGTTTTAACTAAAGAGAACCTGTGCAAAACTTAGAAAAACGCCGCGATATGGGCGTAACATGGCGTGCTATCCTCATCGCCTTATTCCTCATTCCACCCAATGTCTTTTGGGTTATCGAAGTTGAGTGTGTCTGGCATTCTGGGCATCCGACGACTATCTCGCTCTTCTGGAATGTCGTCCTCAACATCTTTTTCCTTATCTTGATAAACCTGTTTATCAAGCGGGTTGCGCCGAAGTCGGCATTGACGCAAGGCGAGATGATTACCATCTACGCGATGCTCTCCATCGCCTCCGGTTTGGCTGGGCACGATACGCTGGCACTCACTATCCCGGCACTGCCGCACGCCTTCTGGTTCGCTACGCTGGAGAACGATTGGGCTGACATGTTCCACAGCTATATCCCGCCGCATCTCGTTGTTGCCGATAAGGAGATTATCCGCGGTTTTTATGAAGGCGATACGCCGTTTTACAACGCCAAAATCGGCGGTGCGTGGATAAAACCGACGCTGTGGTGGACATCGCTCGTCCTCGCGCTGGGCACCATCATGATATGCCTGAATGTGCTCATTCGCAAGCAGTGGACGGAACACGAAAAACTCGCCTATCCCATCATTCAGCTGCCGATGGCCATCACGGAAGGCGGCGGTGCAGCCAAACTCTTCCAAAATCGGATTCTGTGGTACGGGTTTATCATCGCCGCTGCGTTGAACATCTGGCACGGCTTAGCGCATTTCTTCCCAGTGCTTCCCGATTTCAGCGTCAGACATAATGCGCGCAATTGGGGACGGTTCTTCACCGAAAAACCGTGGAACGCCGTTGGCAATATCCCGGTGCCGTTCTATCCGTTCGTCATCGGATTAGGATTCCTGCTGCCGCTCGATCTTTCCTTTTCGATGTGGTTTTTCTTCCTATTTGAGAAAGCACAGCGGGTCTTCGGTAGCGCGCTCGGTATTCCGGCACCTTTTCCCTATAACAGCGAACAATCCATCGGCGGCTGGATGGCGATTTTTGTCATCGCGCTGCTTGTGACGCGCAGACATATCGCCAACGTCGCGCGCACGGTTGTCGGATTGCGCGGCGGCATTGACGATTCTCAAGAACCTATCCGCTATCGCACGGCCTTGCTGCTGATACTCATCGCGAGTCTCTATATTATCTGGTTCTGCCTGAAGGCAGGGATGACATTGCCGATTATTTTGCCGTTCTTCGCGTTTTTCTTTGCGATTTCGCTGGCGATTACGCGCGTCCGTGCCGAACTCGGTCCGCCTGCACACGAGATGGCAGGGATGTGCAATGCACAGCAGTTCCTCATCAATATCCTCGGTACGCGCGCTATCGGGCCGAATAACCTGACTGTTTTTCCCTATTTTTGGTTTTTCAGCGGGCGCGGGTATCGCGAACACATTATGCCGCATCAGCTTGAGGCGTTCAAGATGGCGGAGCGTGCTCAAATGAATACAAAACGCCTGGTGCTCGCCATGGTTATCGCTGTTGTTTTCGGTTCGCTTGCATCGTTTTGGGCGACGCTGAGCGAGCTCTATCGGTTAGGGGGCGCGATTACGGGTGCAGGCGGCGGCATAGGGCCTTCCGTTGGACACATCGGGCAATTTGGCTGGCTTGCGGGACTGATGGCTTTTCCCCGCGAACCGGATATTCCGGCGCTGAGTTTCATGGCAGGCGGCATGGGGTTCACTTTCTTACTGATGTTCATGCGGATGCGCTTTATCTGGTGGCCCCTCCACCCGGCGGGGTATCCTATCTCAATGACGTTCGGTGTCGGCTATTTTTGGAGTTGCCTCGTGATTAGTTCCTTCCTCAAGTGGCTGGCTCTCCGATTCGGAGGCCCCGGCACTTATCGGCGGATGGTATTTTTCTTCTTTGGCGTTATCTTGGGCGAATATTGCGTCGGCGCGTTTTGGAGCGTCCTCAGCGTCATCATTCGCGCGCCTATCTACGACTTCGCGCCGGGTTAAACTACCCGATTTTATCCGTATGGCGACGGACTGTCCTTCGCCATACTCGGTGTTAGAAAAAGCGAACAAAAACAGGATGGGCGCAAATGCCATCATTCCTCACCAGTAGACGTGGTTTGACTTCTCACAGTTTGGAGCGCACGTGCGAGGTGGCGCGGTTTGAAACCGCGCCTACGGGGTTCGTTCTGCGTCTGTCCTAAAAAATACAAAAACGATGCTCAAATTAACAAAAACCTATTTTTTCGCGCAAACCGTCTTCCTCCTCGTTCTTTTCGCGCCATGTGTCGCCGCCGATGAAGGCAGCCACGCCGCCGAGTTTCTGAGTCACGGAGTCGGTGCGCGCGCGTTAGGCATGGGGAGCGCGTTCGTCGCCATCGCCGATGATGCCACCGCTACCTATTGGAATCCCGCCGGGCTGCCGCAAGTCAAAAAACACAGTTTTTCAGCGATGTATTCCGATACGTTTAGTTCGGGAGAGGGGAGTTGGTTGAGTCGCGGCTTGGTAAACTACAATTTCGTGAACTATGTTTACCAGATTGAGGATATCGGCAGCGTCGGCGTGAGTTGGATTCGCCTCGGCGTTGACGATATTCCGCGCACAACGTTCCTGGATACCAATAACAACGGTATCTTGGGCGATTTTCAGGACAAAAACGGCAACGGCATCAAGGAAGATGGTGAACTTTACATCGACCGGCCCGAAGTCGCCGAGTATTTCAGCAATACCGATACTGCCATCCTCATTTCCTATGCGCGCCAGCTTCACCGGATAGCGGCTGTCGGTGGGAACTTAAAACTGCTCAATCAGGCGATTTTTGAGAATACCGGGCGCGGGTTCGGCGTGGATATCGGAGTCATCGTTGAACCTTATCAGGGGCTCCGCCTCGGTGCGCTGCTGCTTGATGCCACGGGCACGCAAGTCACGTGGGATACGTCCGACGAACCGACATTTACCCGCGGGCGGCGGCTCCGGTTCGGTGCGGCGTATCATTTTAGCGTGCCTCGCCTCGGCAGAGGGAGTCTCGGCGCGGATGTGGAAACAGGACAGGCAGACCTGGGGGAAGGGACAGCATCCGCAGGTGGGATGCTTCTTCGTGCGGGTGCAGAGTATTGGTTTTTTAACACGCTTGCCTTGCGCGGTGGTTGGAATGGGAAGGGGCTGTCTGTCGGTGCGGGCTTGCGCGTAAAGGTGAATACGGTGGCGTTCTTCGTCGATTATGCGTTTAATACGCATACACTTGGCGGTTCGCAGCGGATTTCTGTTTCTGGGGAGTTTTAGGCATCCCTGAAAACCATCCGCATTCCGTAGGGCGAGGGCCTGTCCCTCGCCATGTCTTTCCTTTCAACGTAAGGCCAGGGGCTGTCCCTCGCCGTGTCCCGATTACGACAAAAACCAGCAGACCGGAAAAACGAAATAACGCTGAAATTTCTGGAATCCCAGGAAAAAGTTTGACAAAAATCCGAATTTGCGTAAAATGAGAATCATTGTAGACATTTTTCCGTAAAAATGTTGACATTAATTGCATTTCTGAGTATAATGGTTACAAACGCGGTGGTGAGCGCGGAAAATCTCCTTCGTAGGAGCGAACCGCTCCCATCGCGCGGGAAGCACAAATCTGACAGAACAAGGAACGACAAAGTGAATCAGCGAATTCTCAATTCCGTTGCGAAACAGGGCTCCACAGACCTGAACGGGCCCCGCGGGACGCAGCACGCGCTGTGTGCGTCAGGCCCCCTCCTCGTGCTTTCACGATTCGCCGATCTGTTGGTTTCCGCCAAATTAGGACTTACCCCCCCCCCTTCATATACGTTGAGTATTGTATTAAACATGGCAGCATCAGTATTCGTTGGTGTTCTGCCTTTAAACCCGCCTGCTCTTTGTCTCCTTAGGAGACTCGCTTTGCGGGCTATTTCTGTTGCATTGGGGAGTGCCCGGTGTCTATTGTGTCTATTGTCTATTTTTTTCGTGGCTGCTTGACGCTGATGACAGCGGCCGCCGTTGCAAGAGAAGTCATGAAGGAAATTGTGACTTCTCGCGTAAGTTTGACTCAATTCAGAGGAGTATCTATGAAAAATCAGTTTTTTGAGAGGAAATTCCTTTTTTGCTTATTCACTGTTGTGATGTGTTTGTGTTGGTCAATGCCGAGTTACGGTCAAGGCGTTGTGAACATTGACAGGGGGGCCTTGGCCGAAAACGAGCTCTTGGTGGACCCAGTAGACGCGCCGTTGAACGAAGACCACTCCCACGTGAAAACGTGGATTACCAAGTGGTACGGGCCTGATGGTAACTATGAAAACCACGGCGGGTTTGCAGCCTCTGCCACCGTCGATCTCATGGCCGAAGGCACGAGCGGCCAAATTACAGATACTTCCCTATCAACACTTGAAGGTTTGCTCCTCACGCAGACAACCAATGTGGAATGGGGAAACAACCATGGTGGGACGCGTGGGTGGACTGTCTTTGAAATCGATCCAGAGAGTTCGCACAATATGAATCGAGGCGGGCCCGGGTATGATATCACGACGTACGGTGTCATCGTCATTGATGCCCCGCGTCCTATAACCTCCGTGATGTCACCTGCGCACGATGACGTTGCCCAAATCTGGCTCAACGGCGAAAAATGGTATCACAATTCCAACTGGACCGGGGCCGCGCAACAAGTCGACTACAACGTGGCGATTCAGTTGCGAAAAGGCGCGAATGTGCTCGTTTTCCGGTGTGGTGATTGGGGAGGCAATGCCTACATGAACTTGCACTTTGACGATACCACGCACGACGAAGTCACAATCTATCCGAGGGATGCAACGGATCAGCAGAGCTTCTTCGATGAAATCGCGCCGCTGGTGGCAACGAACACGGCATTAGTTTCTCTATCCCCATCGCCCGCTGAACTTCCCGACGTGGGCGAGCAGTTGACGCTAAATTTGGAGATAGCAGATGCAAGCGAGGTTATGGGCTATCAAGCGACCATCTCGTTTAATCTTCGATCCCTCGTTTTTTTCAGTAGCGAACCCGGCGATTTTCTACCCGCTGGAGCCTTTACGGTGCCGCCGGTGCTGAATGAAAATTCCGGCACGGATATCGACAGCGTTACTGTCGCTGCGACATCTCTTGTAAACCCGGGAAAAGGTTCTGGCACACTTGCAACCTTAACCTTCCTGGTCATCGGTGAAAAAACCTCCGCAGTGAGATTATGGCCAATTATCTTAATTGATCCAGCGGGGAATAGGACTTTTGCGCGCGTTCAGCATGCACAAGTCGGGCGTTCAGTAGTCACAGGTGATGCAAATCGAGATGGTGTCGTCAATATCCAAGATCTCGTTCTTGTAGCCTCACTATTTGGGCAGCAGAATGAGCATGCAGATGTCAATGGTGATGGTATTGTTGATATCGCAGATCTTGTTTTGGTGGCAGGTGCAATCGGCGGTGGCGCAGGCGCGCCTTCTCTATCCGGGCGCGTCCTTGAGACACTCACCGCTGCGGACGTGCGGCATTGGTTAATGCAGGCGGAACAACTCTCTCACACCGATGCCAAGTATCAGCACGGGATGCGCTACCTGCAGCAACTCTTGGCGGCGTTAACCCCGACAGAGACTGTCCTGCTAGCCAACTACCCGAATCCGTTCAACCCGGAGACGTGGATACCGTATCGGTTGGCAAACCCGGCGAAAGTCGCTATCTCTATCCACGCTGCTGATGGGAATTTAGTCCGCACATTGATATTAGGGCAGCAGCCCGCGGGCATCTTTGAAAGCCGACACCGTGCGGCGTATTGGGATGGGAAAAATGAATTCGGTGAACCTGTTGCAAGCGGGATTTATTTCTATACGCTTACGGCGGGCGATTTCACTGCAACGCGGAAGATGCTCATCCGGAAGTAGCCGTTTTCCTGATTGATAGGCGGTGTTCGGGAGCGCAAGTTCCTGAACACCGTTTTATCTGATTCAGACAAGAGATGCCTGCTCAAAAACTGTCTCCTCCCCTACCTGAATCCGCACCGGCACCACATACCTTCGCAGCGTCTCAAGATTCACGCGCACACCGAGGCCCGGGGCATCTTTCACTCGCACCCTTCCATCGGATGCAACGCGCAACGGTTCTGTCGTTAACTGCTGCGATAATGCCGAACCGGCCGCCGGATATTCTAGCAGCTTGAAATCGGCATTCGTCGCGAAGACGTGCAAGGAGGCGGCGAGACTCAAGTGGCTTTTGAACGTATGGTTGACATACTGAACCCCGCGCTGTTCCGCAAGTTGACGGACGCGAAAAGCGGTGGTAATGCCACCAATACGTCCCACGTCAATCTGCACGAATTGAACGCCGCCATGCACAACCAGGTCTTCCGCCATTCGGTAGGTGCTTGAGCCTTCGCCAGCGGCAATCGGGACAGGCGGTTTTCGCTGCGCGAGCGCGCCATACGCTGCAATCGCATCCGGTGCGAGGGGTTCCTCCAACCACGTCGGATTAAATTGCGAGAACGCCTCTGCGCGTGCGTAGGCAGTTGCGTCATCGTGCCCCCAGGCAACTCCTGCATCGAGCATGACTTGCGCCGCGTCTCCCATGCCTTCGCGCGCTGCGCGCACCAGCGCGATGTCGTTTGCCTCACCGAATTTGCCCATCGGCCCCCAGCCGAACTTCGCGGCGCGATACCCCTGTTCGCGTAATCGCACTGCGATGCGATAAGTATCCTCCGGCGTATCACCAAAAAGCACTGACGCATACGGGATTTTGGCATGCGCAGTGTCGGAAGTGCCGAACATCTCGGCAAGCAAACGGTAGACAGGCTTGCCTACTTTCTGCGCGATAATATCCCACAAGGCGATGTCCGCGCCGCTATAGGCGTGTTGGATGTGTTGGATGTCCAACCCGTTCCGCATCACCTTTTCGTGGAGCCGAAGCACATCGTCAGGATGCGCCAGCGTTTCGCCTAACAGCGACTCGCGGATGTTGATGATATTCCCGTGCGACATCGGACAGCAATAGACGGCGATGGAGACAAGCGGGGAGGCATCACATTCGCCCCAGCCCTCCAAACCAGCATCGGTGCGGACGCGAATCAGCAGTGTGTCTTGCGTCCCATCCGCGGCATCCGTGATGTCAGGCATCCGCAAATAGAACGCATCGATGGCGATAATTTTCATTTTTCGTTAAGGTTCGTCGGTGCTGTCCGCTTCTGAAGCGATTGACTGCACTGAAGCCTCGTCCTCTTTTGCGGCAGCCGTGGAGACTGAACGCAGCACCGAGATGAGGAACCAGCCAAATAATCCTACCGCCGCGCCGGCACATGCCGCAAGTGCAGCTCCTTTCGGTGTGGCAATCCTGTCCAACGTCTCCGGATCCAGTTTGCAAGAGATATCCTTCAGATTTCTGAAGGCGACGATGCGTCTCTCTCCCTGTTCAACGTATTCGACGGTGGGCGCGCCGGTCCCATCCAGTTCAATATCAACATTGCCGGCAGGACTGCTCACCGCGACGCGGTTTGCGCCGGGTTCGCCTGTCCATTGTGCCTTCATGCCTGTGGTTCCGTCGGTGTCGCGAATCGGTTCCACCCGCGTTCGGGCGAGGGCACTGCTCAGCAGCTCGATTGCGATGTCTTTAGATTTTGCTAACGCGTTGCCTAGGTTGATTGAATTCACGGGGTTTTCTCCTCCGTTTATAGCGTCTTGAGGAATAGTATCTCATGTTTCGCAAAGAAAATCAATAGAAAATTTAGCACGATTCAATTTGACAATAAAAGCGTGTGATGCAAGACAGCGTGGAGGCGTGTAGTTTTCCTGAGAGGCTGTAGTTGGTGCGTGGATAACTGAAAACTTTGCGCGGGTTTAACGGACAAAGGCAGGGGAAAAAGATGGAAAACGAAATCGTTCTGCAAACAATTAAAAAACTTGACAAATTTAAGGTTTTATGTCAAAATAGTTAAAAACCCGTGAGAAAACACGTAAAAGTTAGCGAGCTATTAGCCACTGTGAGGAAGTAGCGTTTCACATGCAGAGTGATTCATTAACACCTTATGAACGAGAGATTCCGCTGTTCCCGCTGCAGGTAGTCCTGTTCCCCGGCGGTGTGTTACCGCTTCATATTTTTGAACCGCGGTATCGCGAGATGGTGACATACTGTCTGGACACCGATTCCGAGTTCGGGGTTGTTTTGATAAACGAGGGGACGGAGACAGGGGATGCCGCGGGGCCTTATCGCGTCGGCACCGCTACGCGGATACTGGATGTCAGCCATTTACCCGATGGGCGCATGAACATCGTGACAGCGGGGGAATATCGCTTTGAAATCCTTGATGTTCAGGATGAGCTCCCTTACCTCGTCGCGCAGGTGCGGCTGTTAGACGATGAATTCGCGTTGGAAGTCGCGCCGGCGGTAAAATCCCTTGCGGAAGAAAGCGCGGTGCTCTATCAAACGTACGAACTCTTGTCCAGCCGCCTGATTTTCGCTTGGCAGCCGACAGAGGAAAACCCAGAACATCCGTTGGAACTCGCCTATCAGATTGGGACGCGGCTCCGCATCTCGCTTGAGGAAAGACAATTGTTGTTGGAGACTGTCCAATTAGAGGAGCTCCTCACGCGCGAAATCGCCATTCTCAAGGATGAGAACCAGCGGCTATCCTTCCGGTTAATGGCACGCAATAATTAATCGTATGGAAACCCTCAAGGCTCCTGTTCATCAATTTACCGAAACCCGGAAGATTCGCATTTCACGTCGGGATTTTTTCTATGTCAGCAATCTGCTATCGGCGTTCAGGCTTTTGCTGACACCTTTTCTCTTCTATTTTATTTATCGTGCGCAGTGGAAGTTTGCGTCTGTGTGTGGTGCGGTTGCTGTCATTTCGGACGTGTTGGATGGTTTTTTTGCCCGGCGTTTTAATCAACACACGGAACTCGGTTACATCTTGGATCCGGTTGCGGACAAGCTTGCTATCGGCGCGGCGTTGTTTGCGCTCGTTTTGTCAAGCACGAATTTCCCGAATTGGGCGTTCATCGTCATTGTCGTTCGGGATGTCGCCATTGTGCTCGGCAATGGGGTGCTGGCTTACAAGGCGAAAATGATTACCCGTTCAAACCTCTGGGGAAAATGCACCAGTTTTGCGCTGTCTATCGCGCTGATGTTCTACCTTCTCCGTCCTCTCCTGCCGCAGCTGCCGGCGAAGGTTGAATTCTATAGTCTCTGCGTCGCGCTAGTATTTGTCGTTATTTCGACGATGAGTTATGCGTGGCACATGTTCCGCGAATTAAAGGCCGCTCGACGGCCCATTTAGGAAAATTTGGAATGGAATTTTACATGCCGCTTTCCAACGTCTCTGAAACGATAGGCGTTGAGGAAGAAATCATCAAGAATACCCTGGAACGGCGGGACGCGGATATTGAACCGTATCTGCGTGTTGTCTCCGCGCGCGCCGAGGCAAACGGCTCGACGAGGCCGCAACTACAACTCCGCATTGATGGACTCGCGCCGTTGATTAAGAAACTGTCTTACAACATGCCAACGGATGACATCATTGAGAATCTCATCTGTCAGGTGGTGCATCTCACGCATATCACCGATATAAACGCGCACTTGGAGGCGGAAAATCAGGCATTGCGCAACGAAAACCAGCATCTCCAGGAGACAATCGATGCGCTGGACGCAGAGAACGACGAGCTCATCGAGAAGGTTGAGGAGAACCAGAATCTCTACGCGCAGGTTGAAGACTTGACACGCCAGTTAAAGGAGAAAGAGACGACGACATGGGTGAAACGTCTGTTCCCTGCGCGCGATTAGCGCGCCCGTTTTTGAGGCATCGCGATGACACAAACGAAGCGAAATCAACTGCTTGCAATCGGGCTTCTCGGACTCGGACTTTTCTTCCTTTATCGCGGCGGAACGCTGCTGAAAGGCATCGCGCTGGTACTGCTGAGCGTCGCCGCCCTTCTCGGCGGCACCGTTTTCGCGAACAAGCGGCGGATTGAAATCGTCGCAGGGCTCGGCCTGCTCGCCGGAATAGTATGTCTCTATCTCCCCGCGTTGGCATCCATGCAGGGCTCGGCGTTTCATCTCCTGTTTGCCTGCGCGATTGCGTTTGGGATGACAACTGCTGCGCGGCGATGGGCCACCGTCGCGGCAGCACTCTGTGCCGTTATTGGCATTGCGTTTCTCTATCAACCCTTCGTTCCGAGTCTCAGCGGCACCGCGCTCTATTTGCTACTGCCGGGGATAACCCTTTTCTCAATTGTCGCTGCGCGGCCGACGGTGTGTGAACGCGTCTCCATCGGGCTCATCGCGCTCGGACTCGTTTCCCTGTGTCAGCCGTTTCTGATGCTGTTTTATCAAACCGGCTTCCATCTGTTGCTTGCCGGATTGACGGGGTTTATTGTCGTCGCACACCGATAGTGCCAATCTGTCCGGTAAGCGCGCTTTCAAAGCGCGCCTGCCAAGTTCTACTGCTATGGCCTCAACTCCATCTCTCCGCGTTATCATCATCGGCGCGGGTATCATCGGTGCCGCGCTTGCCTATCATCTATCACGGCACGGACACATCTCGGTGACAGTGCTGGAGCGCGACGTGCCCGGCATGGGCGCGTCCGAACACTCTTTCGCCTGGGCGAACGCTTTCGGGAAGGACCCGGGGCATTACCACGCGCTCAATCGGCGCGCGCTGGATATGTGGTATCGGCTCGCGCATCAACTCAATACCGAGATTGGGCTCCATTTCGGCGGCGAGATGCGGTGGGAAAACCATCCGGAACCCGCTGAACGCCTGAAGCAACGCATCCGACAACTCCAAAATTGGGGATATCCGTGCCGGCTTATCGCGCGTGAGGAAATGCTCGCTTTGGAACCGCACCTCTCCCCCGGCCCCGTCCTAGCCGCCTCCTTTTCCGAAGCAGATTTGCACGTAGAGACGGGCATATTTATTGATGCCTGCCTTCGTCACGTAGTTGTGCATCCGCACACGACAGTCACAGGCTTTGTCAAACACAACGGACGCATCGCTGCCGTGAAAACAGCAGACGCTGAATTTCCTTGCGATGTCGCCGTTTTAGCCAGTGGTGTTCAGACTACCGAATTGGCATCGCTTGCAGATGTCTCTATTCCACAGCAGCGGAGTCCGGGGATTGTGATTAAGACAACGCCTTGCGCCGAAGTTCTTCACAACGTCGCCGTTCTTCATGCGCCGCCGAACG
>PYJE01000186.1 GCA_003635305.1 Candidatus Poribacteria bacterium
TTCGATGTCAACCCGGCAATCGCGCCGACGAGGAACGCGCCTTCGTTCGCCTTGTGCGCGTAAGAGGCGACGTTGGGCAAGTCAACCGCACCGACAAAAATGACAAACTTGACATCAGGAAACTCCGGTGCCACCTTTGCAAGCGGCTCGCTCATCTGGAACCCAGATGTCAGCACAAGTCCTGATTGCTGCGCCGCCTCGCGCAAATCTGTCTCCCATGCCGCTGCATTGCTCTCTATCTCAGCAATCTCAACACCAGGCTCGGTTTTCGCTTTCTTCACGCCGTGGTAAAGCACATCGCAGAAAGAGGAATCGCCAAGGCAATCGCCGGGATAGACGACGCTTATCTGCATCGGCGTGCTCATCGACTCAGTCAGTAGAACCTCCTGAGCCCGCTGGCACCCACACATCCCGATGAAGCCCACGATTAAAACGATAATTGTTGTCAACACATTCATATTTCTCATGATTTCTCCTTGTAACGTGAAAAATAACTTGCATTTTTCCCATTGAATAGGGTATACTAATTATCAAACGATTTTAACACATTCTGCACCCAAAAGCAATAGATATTTCTTCAAGACCCGAGCGATTCAGTAGGAGAGCCCTCTCAGTCTCGACGCAGGAGGAGTCCCATTCTGTAGTTTGCGATCGCCTGATCGCAACCGGAGAGCCCTCCCCGTCTCAAGGCAGTAGGAGAGCCCTCCCGGGCTTGATGCTCCTACACCATCAGTAGGCGCGGTTTCAAACTGCGCACGTGTGAAGTTGCACGCGCCGAAAGCGCGCCTACAACGTTGGAGTTGCGTCCATTCTAAAAGCGGAATTGCATTTTTTTTCTTGCAATTGGTTGCAAATAGATGGTAGAATGTATAGAAAGCAACGCCTTGAGGAATAGCAGAGACATTCTGTTTTGGAAAAGGAGATGTGGACGGCGCACCAAAAATCTAGCAAGCGTTCTGAAACTCGCAGTCGCATAATACCAACAATATAAAAACTACCGGGCGGAGTCCCATCTCCGCCATCACTAGAGGAACTACGACTATGAACGAACAGATTTTAAAAGCCATTGAGAAATTGGCCGAAAGCGTTGAGAACCTTCGCGAGGATACAAACCAGCGGTTTGAGACGCTAACGCGCGAAACAAACCAACGCATCGAAACGTTAACGCGTGAGACAAACCAACGCATCGAAACGCTAACGCGCGAGGTTAGCTGGATTCGTGGCAAACTTGAAGGACGCGACGAATCAAAAAGTGAAAACCGGGTGAACCTTGCCCTGGGAATAGCTGGTGTATCAGCATTCATCGCCCTTGCCGCGCTGTTCAAGGGCTGTTTTTAACACCGCAAACGAAATTACGCGGACTCGTCGCGCCCGACGGTTCGCGCATCGCGAGTTGGTAAAGATAGACACAGAAATCCGCCTTTACCAACTCGGACATGTCGCATTAGCACAACGAAACGAGGTATCATGATGAACATCCTACACGAACTCAACGAAAAACAGAAACAAGCCGTCACGCATCAAGACGGACCGCTCCTCGTCATCGCCGGACCCGGAACCGGCAAAACAAAAGTCATCACGAACCGCATCGCCTATCTCATCCGACAACACGGCGTGAGACCGGAGCAAATCCTCGCCATCACCTTTACTAACAAGGCAGCACAGGAAATGCAGACCCGGGTCAACGACGAAATTGGCGCACCCCACGGGGCCAACGTCAAAGTCTGCACCTTCCACGCCTTCTGCGTCCGCGCACTACGGAAGCACGCCACCGCAATCGGAATGAACGACAACTTCACTATTTTTGACCAGGAGATTCAAGACGAACTCTTCGCCGAAGCAGTGCGAGAACTACAACTCGATCCTTACGAATACCCGCCCTGGATGCTGCGCCATATCATCAGCAACGCCAAGGGAAAACTCGGCGATACCGAATTTCGTCGCGAAGATGGAACCCCGATTCAAGACGCAACCCAAATCGCGAACATCGGCGATGTCGCGGAGGCATACCAGCACAAGCTTAACGCGCACAACGCATTGGACTTCGATGGCCTCCTCGTCAAAACCGTCCACCTACTAGAGCTGGCACCCGATGTCCAGAAAACCTATCACCGCGACATCCGCCATATCCTCGTCGACGAATATCACGATGTGAACGGCGTGCAGTATCGCCTATTGCAACTTCTGTGCGCGCCCCCCAACCGAAACCTGATGGTAGTCGCCGACGAAGACCAGGCTATCTACAGCTGGCGCGGCTCCAACCCGCAGTATATCACCGATTTCACCAACGATTTTGAACCGCACGTCATTCATTTAGACGAACACTACCGATGCAGCGAGAAAATCTTGCGCGCAGCGGAAGAAGTCATCTCAAAAAACGCAGAACGCCACACTCGGCATACACTGAAAACACACAAAGGCGTAGGACGCGACATTTTCCACTACACCTTCACAACGCAGGTTGAGGAAGCGCAGCGCATCATCCAGATCATCCGACAGTTGATTACGCAGCGGAACTATTCCTACCGCGACATCGCCATTTTTTATCGCCAGCACAAACTCGCTAACGCCTTGGAGGAACAGCTGACGAAGGAGAACATTCACTACCAGCGCATCCAACCTACCAACGCGTTTCAGCAGGAAAACACCAAAGCCATCGTCGCTTACCTCAGCTTCGCGCAATGGCAAATCCCGCGCGACTTAGAACTCGCCATCAGTTTCCCTGAAAAACGAATCGACGAGCTCACCTGGGTCCGCCTCAAATGGCTCGCAGAACGCAAAGGCACCACGCTGATGCAACTGCTGAAAGATATTGACGCGTATCCCAAGGATGTCGGCCCACTCACGCGCCGAAACGTCAAGCAATTTTGGGTGCAACTTGACGAATTAATCGCCGGAATAATCGAAGACGAACGCCCTACCAAAATCGTTCAAAAACTGTTTGACATTTTGGAACGTTCGCGCTCACCCTACCGCCAAGAAGAGATCGCTGAGATTGAGAAGCACCCAGTGGATGCAAACCTTGACATCGCCCGCGATGTCCTTTACAGCGCAATTGACGGAAACGAGCGCATTCACATCACCGCCGCCTACGGTATCGATGCCTATTGCGCCGCACACATCCTCCGACAGACACTCAAGACATATCTGGAACAAGACATTCACGTGCGATGCCTCCCCAGAGGAGAAACCTCCCGGGCCCGACAACCCGCCACAGACGATACCGGTGTCCACCTGCTCATCGGCGACTTTGCAGCAGACGCATCTACCGCCGCGCGCACAATTCTCATCGGCAATGCCGACGCGAAAAATGACAACGTGGTTCAGTTGCAACCCAATGAGGCACTAAGCGTCACCGCACTGGCGTTATGCCAACGCCTCATCGCCCGCTTTGAGAGCCCAAACATGGCCGACATGGTTGTCTATGATTTGGAGACAACCGGCATCAACCCCAAAATCGCCCAAATCGTTGAAATCGGCGCGCAACGCCTCAACCCCATCGGCGAAGAAGTTGAAAAATTCTATCGCTTAGTGAAGCCACCCGGCGGACACATCCCACGCGCAAGCACTCGCATCCACGGGATTGACGAAACAACCGTCAGAGACGCACCGAGTATCGAAACCGTGCTCCCCGAATTCTGTCAATTCATCAGGGACCGGATGCTGATAGGGCACAACGTCACGAAATTTGACAACCCCATCCTCGAACGCGATCTGCGCATGCATCTGAAGATGGAATTCCGAAATCCCTATTACGACACGCTCATCACAGCGAGAAGGCTGTTCCCCCGGCAACGGTGTAACATTAAGGCACTCGCCGATAGGTTCGGTATTCCGTACGAACGCTTACACACCGCGCTTGATGACATTGAGGTAAACCGCGAAATCTTCAAGGCACTCATTCAGGTGGATGCGCGTCAGCGCGAAATTACATCGCTAACGGAACTGCTGCCGTTTGTCGGACTCGGCATCCTCGCGCAAGATACCGCGCCGAGGACAGATGCAGCGAACGCACTCCTGAACGCGGCGAAGCGTTACATCCAAACGCACGGCACCCCAGAACACCTGACAGACATACTCCCCATCGAAACCGCCCAAGAAGGGACACTCGGCGTGCTACTAGCAGACTTAAAGCACACCGGCGCTCCAATCTTACGAGAAGATGAAGAATGGCAAGAACGGCGCGCGCAAATCATGAACGCCGCACTCCACTTTGAGGGACTGAGCGAGGAACATCGGCTAGCCAGCTTCCTCGATTATCAAAAACTGCTCACCGGCAGCGATGAACGAGACGAAAAAGGCGAAAAACTCACCCTGATGACGCTGCACTCGGCAAAGGGAACGGAATTCCCTGTCGTTTTTATCATCGGCATGGAAGAAGGCAGCTTTCCAATGTGGAAAGAGAACGTAACGGAAGCGGAAATCGAGGAGGAACGGCGGCTGTTCTATGTCGGCATGACGCGGGCACAGCAACAACTTTACCTCACTTCTACCGAGTATCGCTCTGACGACAGGCAGCGCGCCTCCTCCATGTTTGTCCGAGAAATTCCATCAAACTATCTCGAAAAATGGACATCACCACGCAGCCATTTCTGACCGGACAGACGCAGCCGAGCAACGGAGGCGCGCTTAAAAAGCACGCCTACCGGCCGAATTACCCTTTGACATCAATTGGAAATGTGGGTATAATTTCAAAAACGTGGTTGTGTAGACATCCACCTACCAACAACATCTAACAAAGGAGAAAAAATGAGAATTTCATTATCCAACTTTCCCACGAGGACAACTCACATCCCGCTCTTGTGGCTGTTGACGCTTGCCCTCGCTTTTCTGCCCTGCCTCATCGTAGGAGCCGCCGCACCAACGGTAACCGGCATCCGATTCAGCAACTCCCCACCCGATGGACAGCACAACTTCTATACCGTCGATGACGAAATTGAAGTCGAGGTGACGTTCAGCGAAGCGGTGACGGTAAGCGGAAAACCGCGCCTCACGCTGATTTTTGACGACGCGTCGATAAGCGACGAAGTCTACGCCACTTATGACGATGGAAGCGGCACTTCAACCCTAACCTTCACCTATGAGGTAGCCGAAGGAGAGCGGGACCACGATGGCGTGGCGATTAAAGCAAACAGCCTCAAACTGAACAGCGGAAGAATTCGCAACGCCGCTGACGAAGAGGCAAACTTAGCCCACAACAGTGTCAGCGAAGACTCAAGCCGAAAGGTAGACACACTCGTGACATATCTCGCCTTAGGCGAGGAACACGTGCCCGCAAGCCCGATACTCTTCAACGAAATCGGAAACGCAGCACGGACAGCACACGACTGGATCGAATTGCGCAATACCACAAACAAAGCCAGAAGTGTTGACGATTGGGAACTCAGCATCATCACCAAAGACAAGGACGATGAATCTATCGTCAAACTGCCCGATGAAGAAATCCCAGCGAACAGCACACTGCTGATAGTGAACCGCGACCCGGGCAGCACGCCGCTTGCCGCCGGAATAGAATTTGGGAGCACCGACAAAGGATACGGCGCAAAACATCTATACCTCGTCGCAGAAGAACTGGAACTGCCAAACGATGGAAGGTTCATGCTCATCTTACGTGATGACGATAGAGATACCGGCACACTGAGAGCCCTCGTCGATATCGCCGGTAACCACTTCGCTGACACGAGCTCTGTGCCCTTGGATGCCGGAAACGTCTGGGTCCGCGACGAACGCAGGGATGGCCATGAGAAAAACGCCTGGGAAGAAGCCGAATACACCGGACTCGGCTATGACCGCGGTGCCGAAGACAGCCTCAGCAACGGCGGCACACCCGGCTACGACAACGAAGCAATCAAGGATAGAATTAGCGAATTCGACTCCGAAGCACAAATCACCATCAGTGAAATCATGCTGACAACCGGCAGAGGACGCGTGCCGCAATGGATTGAACTCTATAACAACTCCCTCACGGACGCAGTAAATCTCAACGGATGGCACCTGGAGATTGAAAACTACACCTCCGAAGATGTGTTGGTAAGTCGATACGCAAAAATCACCTTCCAGAAGGACCTGTATGTTTTACCCAATCAGACTGTGCTTATCGTCTCTAACGCCGCTCGAACAGCGGAGAAGTATGCCTTTCCATCTGGAACGCGTGTCTACAATCTTTACGACAGGCATCGCGACGACTTGGACATTGAAAGCCGCTGGGATGCGGTGCTGAGCCAAGAGGGATTCTATCTCGCGCTGGCAGACCGGCGGAGCCCCAACAAACCCATAGATGAAGTCGGTAACCTAGATGGGAAACGGCAAACCAGGGACGAACCCACATGGGAACTGCCACCAGTGCTGACTGAGGACGGAGCCCGTGTCTCACTCATCCGCCGGTATGGAGACGCAAAAAACGATGGACAAGCGGCAGCGCGCGATGGAAAAAAACGCAACGCATGGATTTCCGCAGCCAATGTCAAATTGGTAGGGGATACCTATTACGGCGACACCACAGACCTGGGTAACCCCGGCTTCCGCGCAGGCGGCCCGCTGCCAGTGCAGCTCTCCAGTTTCCAAGTAGAACACACCGAAGCAGGCATTGTTATCAAGTGGGCAACCGAATCCGAATTGAACAACGCCGGGTTCAACATTCTGCGGCGCGAGGCGAAAGAGGGAGAATTCAAACCCATTAACGCAACGCTCATCGCCGGTGCCGGCACAACAGGCGAACGGAATACCTACCAGTTCGTTGATACGACAGCGAAGACAGGCATTGTCTACTATTACCAGCTCGAAGACGTGTCCTTCGCCGGTGAACGTCAAACGTTGGCAACGCACCGTCCGAGAGGACAGCTGTCTGCCGCTGGCAAACTCACCACAACATGGGGAGATTTGAAACGACAGGACTAAGGTTCCTCCGAATGTCCACTCGGTTAAGGATGCTTCCAAAAAAATGCGAAACTCCCGCTCGGTAGGCGCGCTTTGAAAGCGCGCCTAAAGGATGCTTTCAAAAAATGCGAATTGATTGCCAAAGCCACATATTTCCACGCGCCTATACCGACATCCTCGCGCAGAACCCGCACCCGCCGCAAGTCATCAGGCGCGGCAGCGAAGCACTCGTTACCTACGGCGATGTCCAACAGTTTCGCCTACAAGACGAAGCATACGCACCGGCGCGAAAACTTGCGGACATGGATGCCGCCGGCGTGGATATCGCTCTGCTCAGCACGAATATCCCGCCGCCATGCATGCTCGCACCTGAACTCGGACTCAAAGGCGCGCAGGCAATCAACAACGCCATCGCAGAATTAGTAGACGCGCATCCAAATCGATTCGCAGGCTTAGCATGCCTACCATGGCAAAACCCTGAAGAGGCAATCGCCGAAATGGAACGGGCGAAAGAGATGCATTTCCGCGGCATCATGCTCTACTCGCACATCGGTGGAGAACCTGTCGATGACGCACGCTTTGCAACGGTTTACGCTCACGCCGAAGCAACGCAGATGCCCATTGTCATGCACCCTACCGTGCCAACATGGGGACAGGCAATTAAGGATTACTGGATGATAGGTATGATGGGGCTGCAAGTGGATTGCAGTTTCGCGCTGCTACGGTTGATTCTCAGCGGCACGTTGGAACAGCACCCCAACTTGCAAGTGGTGATGCCTCACGTCGGCGGCATTTTGCCCTATATGAGCGGCCGCATTGAGCATCAAACCGAAGTACTAGGCAGAGCCAGAGAACATATCACGCAATCCCCCAGTGCTTTCCTACGCCGAATTTATTTGGATACAGTCTCGCCATCAGCGCAAGCACTGCACTATGCCTATCAGTTCTCCGGCGCACAACGCCTGCTTTTCGGGACAGACCATCCGTGGGTAGACATGCCACGGTTCGTCCAATTAATTCAGGAAATGGACATCCCCGAGGCAGACAAGGCGCGAATCTTTGGCGGCAATGCCGCAACTCTGTTCGGACTCGCATCGTAGAACGCGATACCTTGAACCTACCGCCGATAGGCCCTGTTCCAAACCCCGCCTATCGGCAGAGGAGGAATAGAAATATGTCACACGAATTGACAGAAACGCAACGGTTTTTCTTTGAGAACAACGGCTATTTGGTGCTAGAAAACTTCCTCTCCGCAGCGCATGTCGCCTCACTTCGGGCCGCCCTCGCCGAAACTATGGAAAAACGGCGCGAACTTGAAACGAAACGGCTACCGCAAACCGGAATGACACAGATTCACGGTGAGAGAAGCACCCGCATTTTCTATATCCTTGGAGAGCATCCGCGCTTTCTGGAACTGCTGGACTGGCAACCCATGCTGCCTTACGTCACAGGACTACTCAATAAGATGCCGCACCATCACGCATCCGATGCCATCGTCGAACACGGCACAGACTTGATGCAACGGCCGATGGGATGGCACATTGACGGCCACGATGAAGGATATCGCAACCTGCGGCCAATCCCGCTGTTGCAACTCAAAGTCGGATACTACCTCACCGATATGACAGCGGGAGGACAAGGCAATCTGTGGCTCATCCCCGGCAGCCACAAGGCGATGCACGAACCGAACCACCAGGAACTCCGATACCCTTACGAGTATCCCGGTGCATTGGAAGTGTGCGCCCCAGCAGGAAGTGCCATTTTGTTCCACAACGCGCTCTGGCACTCCGCCGGCATTTTCACCAAACCCGAAGGATGCCGCGAAATGCTCTATTACGCGTATGAACACCCTTGGATGATAGCCTCACAAGAACATTGGGGATACCCGAAGGCGTTCTATAACGAAATGCTCTCACCCGCGCAGCGGAAGTTTTTCCACGGATTCGTCTTCGATCCGCCCGAACAACGATGGGGATAATTAGCGTCTCCAGAGGAAAATAACATGCATCTAACCGATTCTCAAGTCTCCTTTTTTCACCACAACGGCTACCTTGTGCTTGAAAATGTGCTCAACACCGATGACCTGGGCCCCGTCATTGACGAATACAGCGCAATCATCGCAACGCGCGCAGAGAAACTGCACACCGAAGGAAAGGTTACCTCCACGCACGCCGGTAAACCGTTCACCGAACGGCTCCTGCACCTCGCCACCGAAGCACCAGAAGTCACGGCGAACCTTGACATTATGCAGGCACGCGGCGAAGCAACTTTTAACTTCCTTAAGAACCCCAAAATCCTCGATATTGCGGAATCTTTTGTCGGTTCAGAGGTTGTCTGCAATCCTATCCAACACATCCGCGCCGTGATGCCACGACGCGAATCGCAAAGAGCTCCGACACCATGGCACCAAGACGCAGGTGTCTGCTGGCCCGATACCGATGCCCACTTTATGCTTACCGTGTGGATACCTATCGTTGACGCAACCTTGGAAAACGGCTGTCTCCAAGTCATGCCGCGAACCCATCAACTGGGGCTGTTTCAACACGATTGGACTGCCAGCGGCTTGGCTGTCCTACCCGAACATCAGCCCACCGCGATGCAACCCAAACCGCTGCCGATTCGCGCTGGCGGTGTCATCTTGTTCCACAATTACACCCTCCACAGCGCAAAACCGAACGAATCAAAAAGCATCCGATGGAGCTTCGATCTGCGTTATCACGACGTTTACCAGCCGACAGGAAGACCTTTTTACCCCGCGTTTCTGATGCGCAGCCGGATGCGTCCACACGCACTCCAAACCGACTATGAAACTTGGTGCCAACGTTGGGAATTCGCGCTGGAGCATGCCAAAGGCGCGCAAGCCTACCGGTGGCCACGGTAAAAACCACAAAAATCCGGTAGGCGCGCCTTCAAAGCGCGCCTACCGGACTACATCTCGGAGGAAAAATTGCTCACCATTTCAGATTTACCAACAATCAACGCGCTGCTCAACACCCTCAGCGGGATACTGCTGACGATAGGGTATGTGCTTATTCGGCAACGGAAAATCGAAGCGCATAAAAACTGCATGCTCGCCGCCTTCGCCGTCTCGGCACTGTTCCTCGCCTGCTATCTTGTCTACCACTACCACGCCGGCTCAAAAGCCTTCCCGGGACAAGGGTGGATTCGCCCCCTTTACTTTACCATCTTAATCTCCCACATCATTTTAGCATTCTTCATCGTCCCGCTGGCACTACGCACGCTCTATCTCGCGTGGAGGAAACGTTTTTCCGCGCACCGCCGCATCGCGAAAATCACCTTCCCTATTTGGATGTATGTCTCCATAACAGGAGTCCTCATCTATTTGATGCTCTATCAACTCCATTAGTTCTGGAGACGGCCCCGTAGGCGCGCTTTCCAAGCGCGCCGACTCGCCGGTTGAAACGGCCCCGTAGGCGCGCTTTCCAAGCGCGCCGACTCGCAACGCTATCCTTACCGTAGGCGCGCTTTCCAAGCGCGCCGACTCGCCACGCTACCCCTCATAAGGCCGAAACCCCCGCAACATCAACCCCTTATCACCAGATGCCTTCTTCGCCTCGGCAGCACGCTTCTCCGCCTCCGCTCGATTCGCCGTCGTCGTCCCACCAACCACAACGTAGTCATCCGTCCGACGATAACGGTTGATAAAGACCGGACGCGGTTTATCGGACATATTCTGCTTGGAGCCGTGAACTGTCTTAACGTTAAAGAAAATCGAATCCCCTGCCTTACCGCAAACCGGGAGCGCGCTCTCCCACGGCCATTCATCCTCTTCCAAGCCGAGATGCGAGAACGTATCAATATGCCTCAGCTGTCCCAACCGATGTGAACCGGGAACGACATGCAACGCACCGTTGACAAGCCCCGTGTCAACAACGTAGTTCAAAATCCCCACCGGGCCTTCGTAGCGATGCTCGAAATATGCAGAATCCTGATGCAGATGCTTCGGATGGCCGCCGACCGGCTCCTTATAGAGGCACTGCCCATTTCCGAACAATTCCACGTTCGGTCCCAGAATTGCCGCAACGATGTTAACAGCAGTTTCATCAAAAGCAGCGCGGAAGAACGCCGCGCTCGTCTGATAATTCACTGCCAACACCATAATCTGCTTATCGCGCGCGTAGCCCTCAGGCGCAGGCAGAAACAACGTCCCGTTCGGCGTGCGCCAGCCTTCAACAATGCGCTCCGCTTTGTCCAATAGCGAGATGGACTCCGCCGCAGCAGCCTCAATATCTTGATGGATTGCGTCAACATACGGTGCCATCAAACCGCGCACAACAAGGCATCCGTGATTTGTAAAGATGTCGGCGGCTTTTTGGACATCCAATGCATCCACCGACATCTCAATGTCTTCGACAGTTATCGTCGGTTCGTGAGTCATGAAATTCCTCTCCTATATACGCGTCCCGAATAGGACGACTGCACCTACCCCCACGGCGGCCGCCGCCCTGTCAACTCCGCCAGATAATCCGCCGTTTTGCGGACATCCGCCTTGAGTTTCCGGCGCGCCTGCTTTCTAGAGGTAGCCTCCGCTGAATAGGTAAC
>PYJE01000187.1 GCA_003635305.1 Candidatus Poribacteria bacterium
AAGAAATCCTCCAACTGGAACTGGAACTTCGGGAAGAGGATATCCCCGTGAACTTAAACGGCGGATACCCGCATCCCCGTTACCAAACCTTCCGTAAAGGACCCGCGTTAAAGGTTCGCTTTAAAGGGCGACGGCATCAGTATTTCTCCATTCGCCCCGCGACTCTCCTTGAATTTGAAGGGATTTGCCCCCTCGTTACAGGGAAGGAAAACAGCGGGAAAACGGAAGGTTGACTGCTTCACGCCGAAGAGGTTATTATTAATAACCCAACAAAATCGTGAAACGCTTTAACAAGACTTGAATGGAAAAATGCGAACAATCGTAGAACTCTGCATCCGATGCATACACCTCATCGCAGCCATAGTCTGGTTCGGCGGCGTAGTTTTCACTACCTTCATCGCTATGCCAATGGTGCGGCGATACTTGCCGAACAACGCGCAACTAGAAATCCATAACCGCCTCCGACGCTGGATGCGCCTCATGATTCACATCCTCCTCACAACAGGTGCTATGGTATTTTTTATCGTCGCATGGAATAATGATATGGAATTCAAAGTGGATTATATGCTAAACTTTGTTGTGAAACTCGCGGCGTTCGGATGCATGGCACTGTTTTGGGGGCTCCACAGTTCACTGTATCGGCGGCACCTTGAAGAAGAAAATGCACAGCGCGAGCCGAGCCTAATTGTCAATCTCTTCGGGGTTTTGACGCTCGCCGCAGGCTTAGTTGTTTTCGGCATCGCGTTACGATTAAAAGGATAGGCCTGACGCAAAGCGAATCCCGTAGGCGCGGTTGGAAACCGATTTCTACTGGGAGGAGTTTCTGGCATTTGCGTCTGTCCTGAGGATAAAATGGAAAACCAAACAAAAGTTCAGGCGGTATCGTGGAATATCACGCGGTTGTGTAATCTGAAATGCACGCACTGCTACCTGCCCGCAGGGTTTGTGGATACTGACGAGTTCCCGCACGGCTATTACCGCGAGGCAGAACTCAGCCAAGCGCAATGTTTCCGCATCATTGACGAAATCGCCGAGATTAACCCCAACATCCTGCTCATCCTCACCGGCGGCGAACCGTTGCTGCGTCCCGATATTTTGGAGATTTCCAAATACGCCGCCGACACCGGATTCCTCGTTGTGATGGGCACGAACGGCGTGCTACTGAACAACGAAGTCGTTGAGAAGATGCAACGGCACGGCGTTACCGGCGCAGGGCTCAGCATTGACTCTATCCAACCCACCAACCACGATAAGTTCCGGGGAATGGAAGGCGCGTGGAAGGCGACGATGAACGGCGTTGAGGCACTCAAACGCGCAAAACTTGACTTCCTCGTCCAAACCTCGGTGACGCAATGGAATTACGACGAAATCCCGCAGATTGTGGAATTCGCCTATCAACTCGGCGCAAAGGTGCTGAACCTCTATTTTCTCGTGCGGACGGGAAGAGGGAAGACTGTGATGGCTCTGTCTGCAGCGCAATATGAGAAAATGTTGGAGACGATGTTCCAGCTGCAGTCGGACTACAGCGGGAAGATGCTTATCGCCGCGAAATGCGCGCCGCACTACAAACGCGTCATCTATGAGCAGCAGTCGGACTCCGCCTTCCTGCAGGGATATCCTAGCGGCACCTGTCCCTGCGGTATCTATTACTGCCGCATCTCGCCGGAAGGAGAGTTGACACCGTGTCCGTATCTGCCCGTAAGCGTCGGGAACCTGAAACAGGAGAGTTTCGTCAAACTCTGGAATGAAGCGGAGGCGTTCCAAAAGTTGCGGAACCGCAACCTGCTTGAGGGAAAATGCGGCGCGTGTGAATTCCGAGAAGTTTGCGGCGGATGCCGCGCGCGTGCCTACGCCGACACCGGCAATTACCTCGCCGCCGACGCATCATGCGAATATCAACCAGGGCAGCAACGGCCGCCTGTCCAATTTGCGAAGACAACCGCGTTCGCGAGTGAGCCGGATTACGATTTGCAGTGGAGCGCAGCCGCACAGAAACGGTTGAAGCGCGTCCCCTCTTTCGCGCGCGGGATGGTTATCAAAAGCGTTGAAAAATATGCCCGCGAACACGGGCATCGGGAAATTACGCCGGAACTCATGAAAGCGGTTAAAAAACGGTTTGATAAAACCGGAATTCCCTCTTTCACGCCGCGGCGTTAGCGCGGTTGCAAACCGCACCTACCGGCGGACAGCCTGTCTGTTTTTTCGTAGGCGCGCTTTGGCAGCGCGTATTCATAAAGGAGACTCGCATGCTCACACCAGCACAGGTAACATTTTTTCAGGAAAATGGATACCTTATCCTTGAAAATTTCATCGATTCGGATATAATTGAGGGATGGCGAGGCCAAGTCTGGAAGCATCTCAATTCCAAATTAGACACACCTGAGACATGGCCCAACAACTACGTGGTGGAGAATTTCAGTTTCTCACCCCTCTTCGGGCAACTGCCCGCGATGCAGGAGATAACCGAACAACTCGGCGGGGGCGCGTTCACGGGTGGGGGCGGCTCACCTCTTGTGAAGTGGCCGAATCCAGACGAAAATTGGACAATGCCGAGGATCGGGCACATTGATGCATACGGTGCCGCCGGCTGGAGCCCCTTCATGCTCGGCGCAACGACGTATCTCTACGATGTCAAACCCGGCGGCGGGGCCTTTATCTATTGGCCCGGAAGCCACCACACGACGCATCAATACTTCCTGCAATACCCTGAGCAAATCGATGGCAGTTTCAGGAATGTTGAAGGGTGGGATTGGAACGTGCTCTCGGATTTATCGCCGGAACGTCCGCGCGAATTCATCAGTGCAGCAGGAGACGTGGTGCTGTGGCACGCGTTTCTATGTCACACAGGTTCAGAGAACGTAAGGGATATCCCACGTTTCGGCCTGTTTGCGCGCTATGCCCACAAACGACGGGAGCAGATTAAATACGAGATTCCCGAAGATCTTTGGAAGTACTGGGCGATTTAAACCCATTAAGCACTCCAACCGAGTGCAATGTTAACAGGAGGAAATGTGAGCGAACAAATTCACCTGCAAGAACGGCTGACAGATGTAGAGGAACGCCTCACCAACGTCGAGAGTCTCCTCGTCAGCATCAACCAGAAGTTAGAACTGAACGCGCGTTTATCAAGTGGCGCGCAAAGGCATCAAGAACCCGAAGTCGCCCCTACTGCAGACAGTGCGGAGGCGTTGAAGCAGTGGGTAACCGATTACGTCTCAATGCGTTTGCAACAATTGGTGCCGGAAACGTGCGTTCATCCCGCCGAAGCACCGGTGCAAGACGGGCCCTTCCTTGACAACACGAACGTGCCTTGCACGGAGGAAGTGGTGCATCGCGTGAAGCGCATTCCGATTCCGTTCGTCCGCGAGATGGTTGTCCAGCGTGTCGCCGAGAATGCCCGCGCAGCGAAGATCGAACGCGTCGACATCGAATTCTTCGAGAAAGCCGCCACGTTCTGACAATGCAAAGCCACGGAGGAGTTCCCTCTGCCGCAGTTTGACTGGAAGGACTTCTTGAAGGCACCGCTCTAGCGCGACAAAGGAGTTCCATCATGGAATGGGTATTTAACACGTTCTCGGAATATCTAGAGAACGACTTCAAAAAGCGATTAGGCAAACCGAACCCGACAGTGGATGATCTTTGGAGCGCGTTTAAAGTGCTGTTCCCGGCGACATCCGCACAACTCCTCGTGCAGGAACCAGTCGGGAATACGGTGCGCTTTAAACGCCTCGCTTTTTACCACGCAGACGAAATGGGGCCGCTGATCGAAACCCCGTTGGACTACCTCAAGCAGCACTTCGGCGGCGGGAAGTTCAAAATCAACTTCTATCACGGCATGCAGTTTATCGCCACCATCAATTTCAAGCCGGAAGGCCCTGAAATGTGGCGAGAACTACCGGAACTGGAGGAAGACGAAACCTCATGAGCCAGAAAATGGAAGCGGGGTTACGAACCCCGCCTACCGGCGAAACGGCGTTTGACGAATGCCCCTATTGCGGCAGTCTGAACGTCCAGAACCTCGCAGAAGATTCATGGTTCTGCCTCGATTGCGACTGGGATAATCTCACAGTGATTCCCGCGGCGGCGAATGATGGGATACTCGCGTCGCTACGCTACGGCGACATTCATTCGCGGCGCATCGCTGCGCAATCCTTGATTAACATCGGCGATGACGAACGCGATTTTGCGATTCCCACGGATATCGAAACACTGCTGGAAGCACTAGACGATGAAGACGCAGATGTCCGTTATTTCGTCGCCGTTGCCCTCGGCAAAATCGAAGCGAACGGCACTGAACATTCCGCCGAAGGCCTTGACAAACTGAGATACCTCGCGCAATACGACGTATCCGCATTGGTGCGCGAAGGCGCGAAGGACGCTGTCGCACGAATTGAATCGCGACACAAGTAATTTTGAGGACATTCGCATGGAAAAAATCCGACTCGGTTACATTGGATGCGGATTCATGGCACAGAAAGTCCACATCCCGAACTTTGCCAGCATCGCGGATTGCGAGCTCATCGCACTCGCCGAGGTGCGTTCCGAACTCGGCACGACAGTGCAAAAACGGTTCGGCATCCCTCGGCTTTACGCAGAACATCGTGAACTCGCACAGGACGCGGAGATTGAGGCGGTTGCCGTGTCCGCAGACTTCGCGCTCCAAGGCGAAATCGCGAAGGACCTGCTGCTCGCGGGCAAGCACGTTTTCATGGAGAAACCGATGGCTGTCTCCATCGCGCAGGCGGAAGCCATCGTCGATGCCTCGCGCACCTCTGGCAGAAAGTTGATGGTAGGCTACATGAAACGTTACGATGCCGGGAACGAGATTGTCAAAGCGAAGGTGACGCAATTCCGCGAATCCGGCGAACTCGGCCGCTTAACTTACGCCCGAAATCACGGATTTGGCGGCGACTGGGTTTGCAATCTGGACACACAGATGGACAGCACGGACGAACCGAAGCCGAGCGCGCCGATTATCACACCGGAATGGCTGCCAGAACAACACCGCCGCTCCTATTTAGGCTATCTCCAGCAGTATACGCACAACATCAACCTCATGCGCTGGTTTCTCGATGCCGGTGACGATGTCAGCGTTACCGCTGTCGATCTGGATGCAAACGGGTATTCCGGCGTTGTCCTCTTTAATATGGGCGGCGTGCGGGTAACTCTGGAGACAGGGCATGTCTCGCATTATCGATGGGATGAGCATAGCCAACTCTACTTTGAAAACGGTTGGATTCACACGTGGGCACCGCCGTTGTTATTGAAGAACACGCCTGCTGAGGTGGAAATTTATCGCGCCGGACAGGAACAGGAAATCACGCGTCCTATTCCTAAACCCGCTTGGACGTGGGCATATCATCGGGAGGCGGAATACTTCATTGCGAACGTCCGCAGTCCGGAACCGTTCCGTTCTTCCGCCGAAGATACGCTGACAGATGTGCGCTTGTTTGAGGATATCTACCGCATTTTTGTCGCGCAACAGGAATAAAATGTTACCCACGCTTATCCGCCGAGAACTCCTCGATAATCTAATGACGTTCCGCTTCGCCGCGGCACTTTTCATCATGTTGCTGCTCGTTGTCGCCAATACTGCGGTTCTCATCAAAGATTACGAACGGCGATTGGCTGACTACAACACCGCTGTCAAAAAACACCAGCAGAAGCTGCAGGAAAGAGATATCTATTCGCCAGGGTTCGCTGGAGTGGTGCTAGTTCGCCCACCCAATCCGTTGAGCATCTTCAACGTCGGGTTGGACAAACGGTTGGGAAGCGAAATTGGGATTCGCCCTAGTGGTGCACCAACGCTGTGGGAAGCACGCATGCACGGCTCAGCAAATCCGCTTCTCAATCTCCTCTCTTCAATCGCTCTGGGTTTCATCTTCGAGGTGGTGCTCAGCCTGATGGCACTGATATTCGCCTACGACGCGCTCGCCGGCGAACGCGAACGCGGCACGTTGCGCCTCGTGCTCACGAATGCCATTAGCCGTGGGCATATCCTGCTTGCTAAATACATCAGTGCAATGACATGCCTGCTCGTGCCGTTAATCATCAGCTTGCTCTTCGCGCTGATTTTGCTGACGAATTCCGCTGCCATTTCGCTGAGTGCAGACGATTTTCTCCGCATCGGTGGGATAGTCCTCGCCTCCATCGCATATCTGTCGGTGTTCTATCTCATTGGCTTCCTAATCTCCGCGATAACGCACCGCACTAGCACCGCACTCATGCTCGCAATGTTCGTCTGGGGGTTTCTAGTGCTCGTCTACCCGAATATGATTCTCGCAACGATTAAGACATCGGATGTCCCACAAGAGCGTGCAGTTTCTGCGTTGAATCAAATGAAACAGATTTGGGAACAGTTTGACAGAGAACGCAACCGCTTCCTCGCGGCTGATGCTTTTCCGGGCGAAGACCAGCTTTTTAACATTAAGGAGCCCTGGGGGTTTGGTTACGATGAGTATTACGAGAATGCGTTAACACTCTTCGCGGAATATGACAGACAGCTGAACTTTCAGGGAATTGATGAGAAATACCAACCGAATGTGCCGCACCTGCAAAATTATCACCGGTTCCTCATCCCATTGACGATTAGAACCGCAGACCGGGTATGGCTCATTCGGAAGGAAGCGTTGGTGGACACCCTCGTGCGGCAAGCGAACTTTAAGAGAACCTTGCTGAAACTCTCACCTGCCGGGATATACGATGCCGCAACACAGGCATGGACAGGCACCGATTTATCCGGTATCCGAGACTTTTTTGACGCAGCGCGGCAGTATCGAAAAACGGTGATGACTTGGTTTGACGATAAAGACGCGTTCGCGGCGCGCGAATGGTTTTTATCGGATAAGCGTGAGGCGGATTGGAGCACATTACCGCTGTTCTCCTTTGAAAGAAGAAGTGTTGAGATAAATGCAAAGCGCGCACTGCCAGATGTGTTGCTATTGCTCATGACGAGCCTCGTCCTGTTTATGGGGATATTCCTGCTCTTTGTGAGGAGTGAAGTTTAAAGGCCCGCCCGGTAGGCGCGGTTTCAAACCGCGCCTACGGAGAGAAAAGAATGATATGGCACATCGCAAAGCGCGAACTTTACGAAAACCTCAACAGCCTCCGCTTTGGATTGACGACTCTTCTGCTCCTCGCATTGATGCTCACCAACGCCGTGGTGCACCTGCGCGAACATCCAAAACGGATGCAGAAGTATCACGATGCTGTTACCGCATCTCTGAACGTGTTGAGAGCGCGGGCAGACAACCTGTATGAACTTGTCAAAAGGGGGCCGGGCAAACTTTACAAAAAGCCGTCATCGCTCCACTTCTGTGCCGATGGAGGCGAAGCAGTTTTACCCAACGTTGTGAACGGCGGAGGAGGGAATTGGAGTTGGGCGGATGGGCTCTCTAGCATCTGGAGGCTGAAATATCCATCTGTCACGCCGAATCTGGATAACATCGAGCCAGACGTGACGAAAGTGGACTGGGCGTTCATCATCGGCTATGTGCTGAGTCTCGTCGCGCTGCTGTTTACGTTTGATGCCATCTCGGGCGAACGTGAGCGCGGGACGCTGCGCTTGATGCTCGCAAATGCGATTCCCCGGCACGCCGTGTTATTCGGCAAGTTCTTCGGCGCACTGGTTAGCATGCTCATCCCATTCACCATCGCCGTGTTGATGAACCTGCTAGTGCTTTCTACCTCACGCAGTGTCCAACTCGATGCCGATGCCTGGGGCCGTCTCGGCATCATCTTCGGTATCGCGCTGCTCTATACGTGCCTCTTTTTAGCGTTAGGCCTGCTCGTTTCCGCCCGCGTGCAACGCAGCGCGGTGAGCCTCGTGATTCTCTTGTTGACGTGGGTGACGCTTGTCGTATTCACACCGAACACGCTTGCCTCTATTGCAAGTGGGTTCTCCTCGCCGATGTCCGCCGATGAATTCAGAAAACGTGTAGCGCAGACTGAGGGAGCACTTCGGATGAAATACGCCACCTATGACGAAAATCAACCCCAGAAGCGGAGACGAGAGCTCGCGGCATACGTCACCGAAGACGCACAGCAAAACGAACGTTTGAATCAAGAACGCTTAAGCCAGCAGCTCGCGCAAATTCAAGAAGCGCGCAGCATTACCCGCATCTCCCCAGTCGCGATGGTGCAGAACCTATTTGAAGCATTTGCTGGCACTGGATTTGAAAGGCATACGCAATTTTTGGAAAACGTGCGCTCCTATGCCCGCCAATTCCGCGAATTTGTCACTGAGACAGACCGGCACGATGCAAAGAGCCGCCACGCCGTGGGCGTGCGCGAAGGCATGTCTCAGAAAGAGGTAGCGATGGAAGCAATACCGAAGTTCAGGGACGAACTCAGCCTGAACCGCGATTTTAACACCACAGCAATGGACATGCTCCTGCTAGCTCTCTTTTTCATCGTGTTAATGTCCGGTGCATATCTCGCCTTCGTCCGCGTGGAGATTTGAGCCATGTTCACAACACTTATCCGCCGAGAACTGCTCGATAATCTAATGACGTTCCGCTTCGCCGCGGCACTTTTCATCATGTTGCTGCTCGTCGTCGCCAATACCGCGGTGCTCATCAAAGATTACGAACGGCGATTGGCAGACTACAACACCGCTGTTAAAACGCATCAGGAGAAATTGCGGGAGAAAAAAAACTATATGGCAGGACTGGCAGAAGCAGTCGTGCTCGACAGACCGCCGAACCCGTTGAGCATCTTCAACGTCGGGTTGGATAAACGGTTGGGAAACCAGATATGGATTCCCTACGATTTGGTGCCAACGCTGTGGGACGCAGGCATGCACGGGGCGGACAATCCGCTGTTCAATATCTTCACATCCATTGACATCGTCTTCATTTTCGAGGTAGTGCTCAGTCTGATGGCACTCATTTTCGCCTACGATGCCATCGCCGGGGAACACGAGCGCGGGACGTTACGCCTCGTCTTGACGAATTCTATCCGGCGCGGACACATTCTGCTCGCGAAATACCTCAGCGCGATGATTTGCCTCCTCGTGCCGTTGGTGATGAGTCTACTTCTCGCGCTGATGCTGTTGACGACATCTACCGCCATCGCGCTGAGTGCCGACGATTTTCTACGTATCGGGGGCATCGTGCTTTCATCGCTGGCATATCTGTCCGTGTTCTACCTCATCGGGATGCTGATTTCGGCGGCGACGCGCCGCACCAGCACCGCGCTCATGCTCGCAATGTTCGTCTGGGCGTTTTTGCTCCTGATTTACCCAAACATGATTCTGACTGTGGCAGAAACTGCGGCAGAACTGCCGCAAGATGCGCAGGCACGGAGAGCCTCTGCGTTCAATCAGATAGAACAACTCTGGGAGGAATTTGATAGACAGCGGCTCAAGTTCCTTCGCAATGACCCGGTCCCGGGAGAGGAACCAGATTTAGGCATCCACGGGTTGGGGGCTGTCATGGCGGATTTTGAGAGGTATCAAACAACGTTACGGTATCACTACTATACAAGCATAGCGTTTAGAGAAGTCGGCCCTAGAGGTGAAACGCTGGTGCCGCATGCCAAGAATTATTTCGGCTTCCTCACGCCGCTGATGATAAAGACAGCAGAGAAAACATGGCCCATCCGCGAGTCTGCACTCAAGGATATCTATGTCCAGCAGGCGGAGGCAGACAGAATGTGGTTGAACCTTTCACCTATCGGCATGTATGATGCCGCAACACAGGCATGGACAGGCACCGATTGGGAGAGCATCCAAGACTTTTTTGAAGCGGTTCGGCAGTGGCGGCTGACGCTAGTTGATTACCTACTCGACACAGAGGTGTTCGCATCACGAGAGTGGTTTCTGTCAGACAAGGAAGAAGCGGATTGGAGCACACTGCCGCCGTTCTCTTACCAGAGAAGCGGTGTTGCAATCAACGCAAAGCGCGCCTTGCCACATCTTTTCCTCTTGGTGCTAACTAACCTCGTCTTGTTCATGGCGATATTTCTCGTCTTTGTGAGGAGTGAAGTTTAAAGGTTCGCCCCTACCGAAAACAAGGTTCGTCCCGTAGGCGCGGTTTGAAACCGCGCCTACCGAAAACGGCGTATACGGGAAACTCTGGTGACACGCAAATGGTATGGCATATCGCAAAACGCGAACTTTACGAACATCTCAATAGCCTCCGCTTCGGCTTGACAACTCTCCTATTGCTCGCATTGATGCTCACCAACGCTGTCGTCTATCTCCGCGAGCATCCTAAGCGGGTACAGAAGTATCACGACGCTGTCACCAACGCACGGAACGCTTTAACGGCACAGGCGGACAACCTATATGTCCTCGCGCAGAAGGGACCCGGGGCCTTTTACAAAAAGCCGTCACCGCTCCAGTTTTGTGCAGAGGGAGGTGAAGCATTTATACCGGACGTTGTGAATACAAACTCTTGGCAGTGGCGAACCGATGCACTGAAGAGTTTTTGGCGGTTGTCCTATCCCTCTATCACGCCCAATCTTGGTAATATCCGGCCGGATGTGACGAAAGTGGATTGGGGGTTCATTGTCGGTTATGTGCTGAGTCTCATCGCGCTGCTCTTCACATTTGATGCGATTGCCGGGGAACGTGAAAGCGGCACGCTGCGTTTGATGTTGGCGAACGCGGTTCCTCGGCACGCCGTGCTACTCGGTAAGTTTTTAGGTGCCTTTCTCAGCATCCTCATCCCCTTTTCTATTGCCGTGTTGATGAACCTGCTGGTGCTTTCCACCTCACGCAGTGTCCACCTTACCGCCGGGGAATGGGAACGGTTAGGCATCATCTTCCTCATCGCGCTGCTTTACACGAGCATTTTCTTGGCGTTAGGTTTGCTCGTCTCTGCCCGCGTGCAACGCAGCGCAGTGAGCCTCGTGATTCTCCTCTTGGCTTGGGTAACCTTTGTGGTTTTCATGCCGAGCACCCTCGCCTCTATTGCCGGTGGATTTTCAGCACCGATGTCCACCGCCGAATTGAGGGAACGCCGGTCTCAACTTAGGGAGGCACTTGAAGAGCCGTTCGAGGAGCGGTATGGCAGGCGGTTCTTAAGCGAAAAACAGACTGAGGTATCCCCCAAAATGCAGGCGCAGGGAGACTACGTGATGAAAGATGCACAGCAACAGGAACGCTTGAATCAAGAACGTTTAACCGAGCAAATCGCGCAGGTCCAAGGTGCACGGAACGTCACACGCATCTCCCCAGTGGCGATTGTCCAACATCTCATCGAGGCGTTCGCCGGCACAGGGTTTGAACGACACCTGCAATTCTTGGAGAACGTCCACGCTCACGCCCGCCAATTCCGAGAATTTGTTATTGAGGAAGACCGGCGTGATTCGGAAAGTTTGCATGTCATCGGCGTTCCCACCGGCATGTCCCAGAAGAGAGTTGAACCTGGGGCCATTCCACGCTTTGAGGATACCCTCAGCCTCCGCCGCGATTTCAACACAGCGGCGATGGAGCTGCTAGTGTTGGTGCTATTTTTCATCGTGTTAATGTCAGGTGCGTATCTCGCCTTCGTCCGCGTAGAAATAGGATAGATTAGGGCGCGTTTCAAGCCCAAAGGCTAATCCACCGGATTTGGCACGATAGAAACCCGCGCACGAAAAGTATTGGTGCTACCTTTCTCGTTTTTCCAACTGCCTGTCACTCCCAACTGAAAACACTGCCCCTGTCTAAAACGATGGAAAATATGTCCCTTTTCACCGGGCGGCATGGCCCAACAGCTGTCCAACGCGCTATCCGGCGTTCCTTTTGTCGGCAACTCGGTGTCGGCATCAAACAGAGCACATGTGCCTTCCGCCTCGCCGTCGCCCACCTGCACCGCAACGTGGAGGAGGCCCCCGTTTTCAAACGGCGTGGCATCAATCTCAACCGCAGTGTAATCTTGATAGCCGCTGCCGGGAGAGCGAAAAGTGCCCGATACTTCTAGTTTTTTCCCCAAACTGATCGGGCGTTGCAACGGTTCTCCTCCAAACGCTTCCACAGAACGCCGGAGCAGCGTCAGATAAGCGGGTGCCTTGTTGCGCCCAATAAGTGCCATCTCCGGCTGATGCATGAGCACCTCTGCCTCCGGAGTCAGTGCCAAAATATCGACAGAATCGGTGTAATGCGCTTGGAGTTTCTCGGCGACGCGACCGGCTCCTTCCCCTTTCGCGCCATTTATCAGCTCCGGCAGCTCACGAAGCAGCACCCAAGTATTGACAAATTGCGCGTTGAGCATCTGGATAACTTCCGGCGAAGAGAGCGGACCCGCCCTCAAATTCTTGCCGTTCGCTCAGCACGATTCGTCGTCAAGCGGCCCCCAAACAAGAACCGCGTGAAGGGGCCGGTTCGTCGCTTTTGCCAACGCAACCGCTTCCTCAATCGGTTTCCACGCAATTTCAGCAAATCGGTAGAATTTCAATGCCAACGCCTTGCGCGCGGCTTCTTCGGAGATAGCACTATCCCATGCAATCTCACCGCGGGCTTCCCTATCCGAGGCGATAAGTTCCATGCGTGGCACAAATACCATGTCAGCGCACCCAAAGGCGTTAATATCAACGTTGCTATTGCGTGGCGGCAGATGGAGCGAAAAGGCGCAGACCTGCTCGGTTTTGAGATTAATCAGCACGTGTCCCGCGAACTGCGATGGAATAAAACGCGCTTTGGGCTCCCAGTTATCGCTCGCGTTGGCTTTTGCCCACTCCCGATGCGCGGGACTCTCCAACGTAAATTCGGCATGGATGCGGAACGCAATGTCGACATAATCCGATGAAACGGCACGTAAGCAGGCGAACGCGCCTTCTTGTCCATGCACTAATGTCCCCGTCGCCCCAGTGTGAAATTGGTAAAGGAACGGGATAACCTCATCCAACGCCAATTCCCATACATCTCCCACCGTCACATCCGATGGAGGAAAAAAGGCTCTGAACGCCGATGCCTCATACGCTTTGACCGGATGTGCCGGAGACAGGTCGAACAGTTCCACGTTTTGTGGAGAATCTTCGTAGAGTTTAAACGTGCCGTCCTTCATCGCATCCCAGTGCGCATGCACCTGCACACGCGCCGAAGAATTGAGAACGTTGGTTAAATTTATCATAATCTACCTCTTTTCGTAGGGCGAGGGCCTGTCCCTCGGCAGTAAGCAGTTATTATCTTATGCGTTGGTTTGAGGTTAAGTGTTGGCATAGGGGTTAGTATAGCATATTTTGGGATTGCATTTCAAGAAAAAATCGGAAGTTATAGCAAGTTCAATTGGCGCGCGTGGCGAGGGACAGGCCCTCGTCCTACAGAGAGGGGTGGTGCATGGCAGCCATGGCCCCTGTAGTTCGCGATTGCCAAATCGCGAACAGGTCAGGATCGGGCGATCCTGTCTCGATGCTTTCTGTGCAACCGACGTTGGCGAGGGACAGGCCCTCGCCCTACGGTAGCAAGGAAGATGCTGCGGCCCCGTAGCACGGGGGCTTTCGGTGAGACCGACGGTGGCGAGGGACAGGCCCTCGCCCTACGTTAGCAAGGAAGATGCTGCGGCCCCGTAGCACGGGGGCTTTCGGTGAGACCGCCGGTGGCGAGGGACAGGCCCTCGCCCTACGTTAGCAAGGGAGATGCTGCGGCCCCGTAGCGCGGGGGCCTGTCCCCCGCACTCGCCGCGGCGGCGCGAGACAGGCCTCTGTAGTTCGCGATCGCCTGATCGCGAACAGGTCAGGATCGGGCGATCCTGCTCTTCGGTGAGACCGACGGTGGCGAGGGACAGGCCCTCGCCCTACGGTGTCGCGCGGGGTCTATAGACATTAAAGTCCTTACGGACCTGAATTCCAGTTTCCCTAATCCTGAAAATCTTGTAAATCTTGGAAATCCTGCTCATATCTTGAAAATCTTGCTTTTAATTTGACAAAAATAAAAAAATAATGTATAATTAATGCAGTGGTTTCATTTTCCACGAATTTTACCGAAAAAAAGGAGATAACTCATGACTTATCTATTTTCCTTCACCATAGCGGGCATCGCGGCCCGCTTGAAAACATCCGTCACCGGGCTGTTGCAGGGTTCCCTGCAAGGGTTTCGCGCGCTCGCGCGGTTAGGTGACGCATCCTACCCTGAAGACCCCCCCCTTGCTTTACGGCCGTTAAGGGTTGATACCGCCGGCCGTCCTTCCGCTGTTCGTTGCGTTTTGGCGGGCAGTTTGCTGCTCTGCCTCTGCCTGCTCTCCATGTTCGCACTGCCGATGGAGACCGCGGCGCACCCGGATA
>PYJE01000188.1 GCA_003635305.1 Candidatus Poribacteria bacterium
ACTCTGGCAAGTGTGAATCGCGATAGCACTATTCGGCTATGGGATACTGCCACGGGCGAAATCCGAAAAATACTCGCAGGCCGGACACACTCGTTTCCCTCTAACTTTGCTTTCAGCAGCGATGGTACCGCGCTAGCAAGTCGGCATCAGGACGGTGCCATCCTTCTGTGGGATGCGAGGACAGGGGAGCTCCAAAAAACTCTCCTAGGGCATACCGACTTGGTGAACGGCCTTGCATTCAATATCGATGGCACTCTGTTGGCGAGTGGGGGCGAAAACAGCACTGTTCTTCTATGGGACGTTACCACGGGCGAACTGCGCAAAACGCTCAAGGGACATACCGACTTAGTTGTTAGCGTATCCTTCGGTGGCGATAGAAACACGCTGGCGACTGGAAGTAAGGACAAGACTATTCGGTTATGGGATACCGCCACGGGCGACCTCCGGAAAACCTTGTCGGAACATCCTGGCGAAGTTGAAAGCATTGCCTTCAGTAGCGATGGGAAAATGCTAGCAAGCGGTTGCACGCGCGGTGCACTCCTGCTTTGGGATGTTACCACTGGTAATCTTCGCTCAGCCTTTACTAGAAGTTTGTATGCTGTCACTAGCGTTGCCTTCAGTCGCGATGACCGCCTGCTAGCGAGTGGGAGTCGTGACTACCTCATGCTTTGGGATGTCACCACCGGTGCCATACAAAAATCCTTCACAGGAGATACAGAAGAAGCCCTGCAGATTGCTTTCAGTCAGGAGCGGAAAACTCTGGAAAATGGCAAAGAGACTTCAATGACTTGGCCATGGAATGTAGCCACGGACGAAATCCGAGAAATCTTGATAGAATACGCAGGTTATTCTGCTGCTCCTGCGATTGCCTATTGTAGTGAGAATCGAACGCTGGCAATTGGCGGGTGGGACGGCGATATTCAATTGATGGATGTGGATACGAACACCCGAAGAAGACTTCATGGACGTAGCACTGGACGCGTTCTGGCCCTCAGTAGTGATGGTGCCACGCTCGCAACTGTGGGTGAGAACGGTGATATCCTCTTGTGGGATGTGGCCACAGGAGAACGCCACAAAGCTCTCATCGGAAGTCCTAAAACTGGTGCTCAGATCATTGCTTTCAACAGCGATAGTAGCATGATTGCCTCGGTCAGGTGGGATAATATCATCCATCTGTGGCATGTCCCCACCGGAGAAATCCTAAAAACGTTGGATGGACATACAAGCTATGTGCTGTGCGTCGCCTTTAGTCCCGATGGGCAGACGCTGGCAAGTGCAGGTTCCGATGCCATGATTCGGCTATGGGATGTGGATACCGGAAATATCCGAAAAACACTCAAAGCCCCTGACTTTACAATTGCTGATAGCATTGCCTTCAGTCCCGATGGGCAGACGCTGGCAAGTGCAGATTCCGATGCTATGATTCGGCTATGGGATGTGGATACCGGAAACATTCAAAAAACACTTGCTGGACACACAGAGGAAGTTAATCGCGTTGCCTTCAGCAGCGATGGGTCCACGTTGGTGAGTTATAGTTTGGATGGCACAGTGCTCGTATGGGATCTGCGCTGATGATGGATATCCATGATTTCACAAGGCATTATTCCTTGCATCAACGCATCAACTTGTGCTATACTATTGATATACCTTAAAAAAGCGAGAATTTTAACATGCACCTCGATTTTCAAGAAGTCATCGACCTCTCCTATATCGTTGACGAAAACAGCCCGCGCGAACTGCCGATCGATCCGGTTAAAATTTATGACCAGGCGACACTCGAAAAAGATGGCTACTTTGAAAGCCGCGTTGATATGTCTGGACACTGCTCCACGCACATCGACGCACCGTGTCTCATGTATCCCGATGGGTTCACCGTCGCCGAAATCCCGAAAGAGAAGTTGACCGGGGCTGCAGTGCTCATGGACTTCTCCACGATTAAGAAACCGAACGATGCTGTCACCGCGGAAGATGTGAACGCGTGGATAGCGGAAAACGGCGACATTCTAGCAGGCAGCATTGTCTTTATGCGCACCGGCATGGATAGATTCGTCTATCAGGATAACTTCAACCGCGAGTGGATCGGCTTCAGCGAAGATGCCGCCGAACTGCTCGTTGAAAAGGGCATCAAGATCATCGGCACGGACGCGTGCAGCATCGATTCAGTAGCGGGACACCCGCCGTTGCACGATGGCTTGCCGCCCGCGCATCTCGTCTTCCTCGGCGCGGGCATCCCGCATGTTGAAGATTTGTGCAATCTAAGTCAACTGCCGACACACTTCTACGTTGTCATCGCGCCGCTGAAATTGGCGCGGAGCTCCGGCGCCCCCACGCGCGTACTGGCGTTTGTGTAAATTGAGAGGCCGAAGATAGAGAGAAGACGGACAGATAGAGAAAGCTGTCCTTACCGGAGTTGACGAATGATACCACAAATTCCTGAACCGCTTTTCCACATATTACGAGAAATCGGCGAAGTAGGGGGAAAAGGCACCTACCTCGTCGGCGGTTCTGTCCGAGACTTGTTGCTGGAACGGGAAAGCCTTGATATTGATATTGTCGTTGAAGGGGACGCGCTCCAAGTTGCGGAAGCGATGCGGGAACGTTGGAACGGCACCTTGCACCAGCACCCGCAATTCGGCACAGCCACCGTCACGCCTGAAAACGCGGCGATACCGAAAGTTGACTTCGTCACCGCGCGTTATGAAACTTATCAGCACCCTGGAACGTTACCTATAGTGAAACGAGGAACTCTCACAGACGATTTGTGTCGACGAGACTTTACCATCAACGCGCTGGCGATGCGGTTGGATGCCAACGCGTTTGGCACTATCATTGACGAGACAGGAGGATTGGCAGACCTCGAGACAGGCACAATTCGGGTGTTGCATAAGCAAAGTTTTCGCGATGATCCCACCCGTATCTTCCGCGCCTGCCGCTATGCCGGTAGATACGGTTTTCACATCGCTGACGACGATAAGGCTCTCATTATAGAGGCACTCCCCATCTTATCCTCGCTCACCGGAGAACGCATCCGAAACGAGCTCGACCGGGTGTTGCTGGAAGAAAACGCGCCGCAGATTGTTGAATACCTCACAGAATTCAACGTGTGGAAAACGATATGCAAAGGATGGGAAATTGGCACGAATTTCGACCGGCGTTTTGCCTCCGCGCAACGGGCTCTCAGATGGGCTTCGGAACATCTCACCGATGAACCATTTCACCCGGAACACGTCCGATGGATGACGCTTTTCTGCGGAGGCATGCCGGACCATTGGCTTGAGGCGATTAGTTTCAGATTGGTGTTGCCGCATGAACTGCAACGCATCCGGAATCCTTTGCCGAAAGACGCGCGCTTTCAACTCGAAGAGATACTAGTGTCGCCCAGTTTCTACGTTGAATCTCGCAACGGCAAATGGCTCATCGTTGATATGAAAAATAACAAAACCTACGTCCGGGCACCCAGAGAATTCTATGTAATTTTCACACCGTTCACTGCCTATGGTGCATTGCTCGTGTTATTTTTGCTTTTACCTGATGAACCCACGCCGGGGGCGGTTCACTCCATGTTGAAATTTTTCCCGCTGGAAGCAGCGGTGCTGGCAATGTATCGGCACGGTTTAACGGATGCACAGCGCGAACAGATTGGCACTTATTTGCATACACTGCGGAAGGTGCCACCGCTCGTCACCGGACACGATCTGATTGAGTGGGGCGAGAAACCGGGGAAAATGTTTCAAACCTTCTTGTCGCGACTCTTTGCGGCGCAACTTGATGGCGAAATCACCACAAAATCGGAGGCACGCCGCTGGTTGCAGGCGTATAAAAAAGACAAGGGAAAAGCAGTATCTGAGAAATCATGATTACCGTGGCGCGAGGGCAGCTGCCTTCGCCACGCCGCATGCTTCTGTCTTTAGATTAAGGAAAACATGTTCAATCCTTTTGAAGCTATTCTTATCATTACGCAATTTATCGTCTTGCTCACTTTTCACGAGTGGGGACACGCGAAATCCGCCGATATGCTAGGCGACGCAACAGCACGCCACCAAGGACGCATGTCCCTGAACCCAGCGGTGCACATCGATCTGATTGGAACAATCTTACTGCCACTCCTCGGCACCCTCTTCGGTAGCACCTTTTTTGGCTGGGCGAAGCCGGTACCTGTGAATCCCTTCAATCTCAAAAATCCGAGAAAGGACATGATGCTTATCGCCGCCGCCGGTCCTTTCATGAATATCGTCCTAACTTTCGCGATTTTAGGCATTGCCCGATTCTCGGAACTTGTCTTTGATTTCCCGCAATCCGGCTCCCAACTTCATGCGGAGATTGCTAGACAATGGCGGCGCATGGGGCTTATCAGCGTGTTTTTGGCGGCGTTTAACATGCTCCCCATCTATCCGTTAGACGGATTCAGCGTTGTGCGTGGCTTACTGCCAGCAGGCGCCGCACGCCAATGGGAAAACCTCAGCCCTTACGGCATGCCGATTCTGATGTGCCTGATTTTTCTTCCCGGTCTCCTAAGGATACCGAACTTTATCTTCGGTTTTTTGGCCGAAGTCAGTTACGCAACCTTCTACCTCATCGAGAAAATCGTCGGACTGCGTTGAGAAACGCGAGTCAAGAACGTAGATACCGACAACGTCAATATCGGATTACGCAAAGAGACGCTGATGAACCAAACAACCTTAACGAACGCCTTGCCAACAACAAAAATTTCGGTTAAATTGGCGGGATTCGAGGGACCGCTCGATCTGCTCCTCCATCTCATTCAGAAGGACGAGATGGATATTCACGACATCCAGCTCGCGCAGATTACCGACCGGTATCTGGAATACGTCAATTTAATGGAGCAGTTAGATCTGGACGTAGCGTCCGAGTTCCTCGTCATGGCGGCGACGCTCCTTCATCTCAAATCGCAGAGCATCCTCCCGCAAATCGTCGCGGATTCCGAGTATCCTATCCGTGACAGAGAGCAGCTCGTCCAGCAGCTACTGGAGTATAAGCAGTTCAAGGAGGCCGCACAGGCGTTAGATGTTTACGCCGAACGACGTTCGTGGCTCTACGGCAGAAGCCCAGAACACCACGCCGAGTTAGATGGCAGCAAGGAATTTGAGATCAGAGCGACGCTGTTCGACCTGTTGACTGCGTTCAGGAACGTCAACGAACGCCTCGCACTCGCCGAACAGGAAGAGCACTATGAGACGTTTGAAGAGGAGGCGATTACCGTTGAGGACAAAATCGCCTTTATTGAGCGGCAGCTGCTGCACGCAGATCAGCTCCTCTTTGATGATTTGTTTCTGTCGCTGCCAGGTTCGCCTTCACAACGTGCTGAACGCATCGTTACGTTCCTCGCCATTTTAGAATTGGTGCGCATTGGGAAAATCGTCACGGTCCAAACGGGCCCGTTTGAGAGTATCTATATCGTCAAAAAAGGCGCAGTTTGAAATCGCGCCTACCGGTAGGGTGGGTGACTTGTGCGTCTGTCCTACCCAAATCACCTGATAGGAGTCTTGCTCATGGATGCTGAAAATATGATGAACGCTCAAAATCTCACGGCAGAACTGCCTCCGAAGGCGATTTTGGAGGCGATTCTGTTCGCCGCGAGTGAACCCATCTCGGTGAAGCAGTTTCGGCACGCGCTGCCCGCGTTATCGACGCGCGATATCCGGAATGGGCTCACGGAACTTCGCAACGACTACCAAGAGTTGCATCGCAGTTTCCGCCTCGTTGAAGTGGCGAACGGGTACCAGATCTGCACCTGTCCCGAATATGCGGCGTGGGTTCAGAAGTTTTATACGCGGCAGGTGCGCGTCACGCTGTCGCCTTCTGCGCTTGAAACGCTAGCTATTGTCGCCTACAAGCAACCCGTCACGCGCGCCGATGTCGCCGCCATCCGCGGTGTCAATAGCGATAGCGTCCTCAATTCGCTTGTCGAAAAACGGCTCGTTTGCATCGCCGGCAGAAAAGAGGGCACCGGACGTTCCCTGCTCTTTTCCACGACAGACGCGTTCCTCCAACAATTCGGGTTGAAAGACCCTTCCGAATTGCCCTCCATTGAGGAGATTGAGGAGTTATTATCGACAGCGTCAGCGGAAGAGAAAAATATGGAGGCGATGGAGTGATGAATTACGATGCACACTTCCGGTGCAGTGAAGGCTGCGATGAAAACTATCCACTCAACGAAGTTGTCTACCGCTGCACGAAGTGCCATGGGTTGCTTGAAGTGCAGCACGACATGAACGCGCTCAAACAGCGCAAGGCTGACGACTGGAAATCCCTCTTTGAAAAACGCTACATGCGAACCCAATACCCCTACGGGAGCGGTGTTTGGGGGAAGAAAGAACTCGTCTGCCCGACCCTTGATAACGAAAATATCGTCTCAATGTATGAAGGCGGCACCAATCTTTTTTGGGCCGAACGCCTCGGCGCGCAACTTGGCCTACCAGATCTCTGGATTAAGCAGTGCGGCAACAGCCACACCGGTTCTTTCAAAGACCTCGGGATGACAGTCCTTGTCTCAATGGTAAAGCAGATTATCGCCGATGGCGGCGACATCCGCGCCGTGATGTGTGCCTCCACCGGCGATACGTCTGCCTCCCTGGCGGCGTATGCCTCTGCCGCCGGCATCCCAGCGATTATCCTCTTGCCGAAAGCAAAGGTGACGCGCGAACAACTCATTCAGCCTATCGCTAATGGGGCGATGACACTCTCACTGGAGACAGACTTTGATGGCTGCATGGCGATTGTCCAAAAACTCGCCGCCCGCAAGGATTTCTACCTCGCCAATTCCATTAATTCTATCCGAATTGAGGGACAGAAAACCATCAGCATTGAGATAGTCCAGCAGTTTGATTGGGAGGTGCCGGATTGGGTTATCATTCCGGGCGGCAACCTCGGCAATGTTTCGGCACTTGGACTCGGTTTTCTCATGATGCTGGAGCTCGGCATTATTGACAAACTGCCGCGCATCGCGTGCGCGCAAGCGGAGCGCGCAAATCCGCTCTACCGCAGTTACAGGACTGGGTTCACAGAGTTTCGCGCCATCACCGCGCAACCCACACAAGCCACAGCCATCCAAATCGGCAACCCTGTCTCGATTCATCGCGCTATCCGCACCTTGAAACAGTTTGATGGCATCGTCGATCAGGCGAGTGAAGAAGAATTAGCCGATGCCGCCGCGCGCGCCGATAGGACCGGATTGTTCAACTGTCCGCATACCGGTGTCGCCTTGGCAGTGCTTATCAAGATGATAGAACGCAGGCAGATTCACCCGGACGAAAGGGTTATCGTCATCTCCACAGCGAATGGCCTCAAATTTCCAGATTTCAAGGTAGGGTATCACCATGTCGCCCCCGGCGAACCGCCGCCGCGCTATCTCAATGCACCGGTGGAATTGCCGGCGGATTATGATGGAGTCCTTCAGAAAATCTCCGCGCATCTGGATACCTGAGCTTGAAAATCGGGTAAATCCTCGTTAAATTTGCAACAAATCTGCAAAATATGCTATCATCATAAAAACGGAGATACCGACAACGTCGATAAACGTCGCTCGCGTAAGTTTTCTACACTTTTGCGAACAACAAAAATAGGAGTCACTGAATGCCAAAATTGTATCAGCCCAAGCCGGAACATAAATTTACCTTTGGATTGTGGACGGTGGGGAACCCCGGCCGCGACCCGTTCGGGGATGTCGTCAGACCGCCTTTGAAACCGACTTATACCGTTCAGAAATTAAGCGAACTGGGTGCCTACGGAGTCAACTTACACGACAACGACCTGGTCCCCTTTGATGCCTCCGCCGCGGAACGCGATAAAATCGTCACCGAATTCAAGAAGGCTCTCGAAGACCACGGGGTGAAAGTGCCGATGGCGACGACAAACCTCTTCTATCACCCGATTTTCAAAGATGGCGCGTTTACCTCAAATGACCCGAGGGTGCGGGCGTTCGCAATCCAGAAAACCCTTAACGCGATCGACCTCGGTGTAGAACTCGGCGCAACTGTTTACGTCTTCTGGGGCGGCCGCGAAGGCGCAGAAGTTGATGCCGCTAAAAACGGACCCGATACCCTCAAGTGGAACCGCGAGGCGATGAACTTTTTCACGCACTACGTCAAAGACCAGGGTTACAATCTCCGGTTCGCATTAGAGGCGAAGCCGAACGAACCGCGCGGCGACATCTACCTGCCGACGACCGGACACATGCTCCACTTCATTGAAACGTTGGAACATCCGGAGATGGTAGGCGTTAACCCTGAGTTCGCGCACGAAACGATGGCGGGCCTGAGTTTCATCCACGGTGTCGCACAGGCGTATGAGGCAGGAAAACTCTTCCACATTGATCTGAATGACCAGAAGATGAGCCGATTCGACCAGGATTTGCGCTTCGGTTCTGAAAATATCAAGGGCGCGTTTTTCCTCGTCAAATTCCTTGAGGATGTCGGTTGGAACGGCTGTCGCCATTTTGACGCGCACGCCTACCGCACCGAAGATGAGCAGGGAGTCTGGGACTTCGCCGCCGGATGCATGCGGAGTTATCTGATTCTCAAGGAGAAAGCGCGCCGCTTCAACGAAGACGCGGAGATTCAGGGTATCTTATCCGAACTGCAGGCGCGCGATGCGGAACTTGAAGGGTTGATGGGCACCTATAGTTCCGAAAACGCTGGCAAACTGCGCAAACTTGATTTCAAACCGGATACGCTCGCGCAGCAAGGGCTCGGTTACGAAAAACTCGATCAGCTCACCTTTGAGATTTTGACCGGGGTTAGATAGATTAGCCGCGGGGCAACAAACAGCTACTCTTCCTCTCCATAGTGCGGGGGCCTGTCCCCCGCGAACCTTACAATCAATAGAGGTTTCTCTCCGTGGCGCGGGGGCCTGTCCTCCGTGAACTTTACAATCAATAGAGGTTTCTCTCCGTAGTGCGGGGGCCTGTCCCCCGCGAACCCTACAATCCTCGGATGCTGCTATGAACACACTCATTATCGCCGTTTTGAGTTTTATCGGGTTCATTGTCGCCTACCACACTTACGGCAAATGGCTTGCCCGCAAAATTTTCGGTTTAGATACGCACGCAACGGTGCCGAGTGAGGAACTGCGCGACGATGTTGACTACGTTCCTACCAAAAAGGAGATTATCTTCGGGCATCATTTCACCAGCATCGCAGGCACGGGCCCGATCGTCGGGCCTGCCATCGCCGTGTTTTGGGGATGGCTGCCGGCGTTACTGTGGGTAGTGCTCGGTTCCATTTTCATTGGTGCCGTGCACGACTTCGGCGCGCTCGTCGTCTCACTGCGCAACCGCGGCCAGAGCATCGGCGAAGTCGCTGGCAGGATGATTGCGCCGCGCGCCAAATTCCTCTTCCTTTTCGTCCTTTTCGCGGGATTAACCATCGTTCTCGCCATTTTCGGGTTGGTAATCGCCCTGATTTTCTCCTATTATCCGGAATCTGTGTTGTCGGTATGGGTGGAAATTCCGTTGGCTGTCGTCATCGGGGTTTGGATTTATCGCAGAGGTGGGAACATTCTGTGGCCCTCCATCATTGCCCTCGGCGTGATGTATCTCGCGATGGGGCTCGGTGCTTATGTGCTGCCGATTGACTTGGGGCAGTGGTTTGGCATTCCGCTGCTTGGGCAGACTTACATGAGCGTCGTTGTCATCTGGACGCTGGTGCTGTTCGTCTACTGCTTCATTGCCTCCGTGCTGCCGGTGTGGACGCTCCTCCAACCGCGCGATTTTATCAACAGCCACGAATTGGTAGTGGCACTGCTGCTGTTAGTGCTTGGGCTCGGTGTTGCAGGGTTGACAGGACAGGCAGACCTGGGTGCCTCGGCACCGGCTATTGCATCCGATATTCCGCCGGATGCACCGCCGATCTGGCCGTTTCTTTTTATAACGATTGCGTGCGGCGCGGTTAGCGGTTTCCACTGCATGGTAAGTTCCGGCACTTCCAGCAAGCAGGTTGCGTCCGAAGGCGATGCGCAGTATGTTGGGTATGGCGCGATGTTGCTTGAAGGCGGGCTTGCCGTTGTCGTAATCCTCGCCTGTTGTGCAGGTATCGGCATGGGCATTTTCAATCGCACTGGCACCGGCGCAAACTATAGGTTTGAACCTATTTTGAAAGAAGCGCGCTTGGAAAGCGCGCCTACCGCGATTGACAGTGCGCGCTTGCAAAGCGCGCCTACCGCAGGGGAGGTGGTGACTGGGCATGACGCGTGGCGCACCCGTTACGCCACGCAAACGACGCTGACTAACGCCGATGGCACGACGACTGTCAAAGGCGGCTGGGCAAGCCATGCCCTCAAACAGAAGGTGAGTGCTTTCGTTGATGGCGGTGGGAATTTCCTTGCCACGCTCGGTATCCCGCTGAAGATGGGCATCGCGATTATGGCGGTGCTTGTCGCCAGTTTCGCCGCCACGACGTTAGATACGGCGACGCGCCTCCAACGCTACGTCATCCAAGAACTCGCGCAGACTGCCAACATCAAACCCTTGCAGAATCGGTATATTGCGACAGCGTTCGCGTTAGTGCTTGCCGCGGCAGTTGCGTTATTCCAAGGACCGGGCGGACCCGGGAGTGGTGGCTTAACGCTTTGGCCCCTCTTTGGCGCGACAAATCAGCTCTTGGCGGGACTCGCCTTCATGGTGATTGTCTTCTATCTCCTGCGCAGAAACAAACCGTTCTGGTTCGCACTTTTACCCATGATAGTCATGCTGGTAATGCCCGCGTGGGCGATGCTCCATCAAATGTTCAATCCGCAAACAGGATGGCTGTTTACCGGACAATATTTGCTCTTTGGATTTGGCGTTGCCGTGGAGTTGCTGCAAGGCTGGATGATAGTGGAGGGTATTATCGCGTGGCGCGAAGCACGTGGGAATTATCCGGAACTTCCACCGTTGGAGACGCTCGCTGCAAGGGGAGAGGCGTAAAGGTATCCGGAAAAGTAGGATGTGCTCATGCGCGATAAACCGATGCGACCTGTTTTCTGGGTAGGAGACTCCAAGAAGCAGCTTTCAGAATTTCCCAGGGCTGTGCAGAGAGCAATTGGTTTTGCACTGCAAAGGCAGCAGGAAGGTCAAAACCATCACAAAATTAAGCCTTTGCGGGGATTTTCAGGAGTGTATGAAATTGTGAGTGATTACGCGCGGGATACCTACCGCTCGGTTTACGCGGTAAATCTGGGAGAGCAGATTTATGTCCTGCACTGCTTCCAGAAGAAATCGAAATTCAGGACAAAGACTCCGAAAAAGGAGATTGATTTAATCCGTAGACGCTTGAATCGGGCAAAAGCACTTGCTCAAGAGGAGACGGAAAATGTTTGAAGAAAAAATTGAATACGAAAAAGGCAGCGGCAATATCTATCAGGACCTGGGTTTTCCCGACGCGGAGGAATACCAGGCGAAGGCACGCGTTGCTTCGATCCTCTACAACATTGTAACCGAAAGCGGGCTCAGACGCGGCAAAGTCGCCAAGATCTTGGGCATCAAGAAATCCGAAGTCACAGCACTCCTAGATGGACTGCTTGACGACTTTTCCCTTGACTGCCTGTTTTCCTTCATCAGGAAGTTGGATTGCAGCATCGAGATTGTTGTCCGCGGCAAACCTACCCGCAAGCCTGCCGAAGGGATTCACATTTCGATGCCCTTCTAACGGTTTCCATATTTGTGGACAATCGGTGCGATAGCGGCGGTAAACGCACTCATCGCCGCTATTTTATCCCTGATATGGGCGATTTCTGGGATAAAGAAAGGAGGTGACTACATGAAAAATCTCAACTCCCGCATCCGAGACTACATCACCGAAGATGGCGATTAGCACCACTGGTTTTCGTTGTGTGAAGGATACCGCATCCCATTAACGCTTTCCACCTTCCCCTGTTCCGCCGAAATGAGTGCAGGTGTCGCCCTATGCCAGCATGCTGCTTCTGCTCACAACGAGTTGTGAGAAAATAAAACGGAAGTATCAAGTTGGACTGACTTGATTTTCGCCGGTAGAAGGCACTTCCTGCGTTCAAGTGCTCTGGTTTCTCTATAGGCAGGGGCCCAGTGTTGATTTCCACCGTGGGTATCAAAACCGAAAACGGCACCGCTCTGGCTCCTCGCCAAAACTCCCTCCCCAACGTTTTTTCAAAATTTAACTTGACTCCAAACTTTGAATATGGTATCATATTGTATAATACGCTTTTTTGTAGGGAAAGACGACGCGAAATCGCTGTCCAACCGAAATACGATAACAGAAAAGGAGTAAACATTGTGAAAAAGGCAACCTGGCTCTGCGCACTCGTGATGTTAGCCTTCACGGCACTTCACGGCGACGCAGACATTAACTGGGACGCGGAGAAGTTTATGCCGCTGTCCGAAGTCGAAATCGGCATGGAAGGCAAGGGCTACACCGTGTTCTCCGGGATAACCGTCGAGGAATTTGACTTTGAAGTTGTGAGCATCGAATACAACTTTTTTCCCGGGTGGGATGTCGTGTGGTGTAAGGGCCTAAGCGACAACTTTAAGCGCACCGGTGTCGCAGGCGGCATGAGCGGTAGCCCATGCTATATCAATGGGCGACTCATGGGTGCCCTCTCGCTTGGGCATTTTAACCAACGTGAACATGCCAATCTTTTTGGCGTAACGCCGTTTGAATTGATGCTGAAAGTCGCCGCACGCGGCATGCAGCCCAATTTAGGTTACGAAGGCACGCAACTCTTTAACCTCAATGCCGCAGCTGTGCAGGAAGGCATAGATATGGGGCCCTCCCTCTTCGGTGATGGCAAGATGTCGCAGGCACCGCGTCCGTTTGATGAAAGGCTGCTGGAGAGCATTGCCAACGCGCCTTCTTCTCCGGGGAATTCTGCGCGGTTGGCAATTCCTGTCGCAATGCCAGCACTGAATTCGGACATGATGCGGTTTGTCAAACCGCTGTTTGATAGGTTCAATTTTGAGCCAGTCCAAGCTGTAGGCAGTGGCAGTCCTGTCAAAGAATCCCCTATTGAAGAGGGCCAGATAGTCGGCATGGAAATCGTCCGCGGCGCACTCTCATTTTTTGGCTACGGCACCATCACTTATGTTGATGGCGACGAGTTGCTCGCTTACGGGCATTCCTCCTCCGGTGAAGGCCATGTCAACCTCCCGATGTCGGGGGGATATGTGCATTTTATTTTACCGAGCCGCAGCCGTTCCAGCAAATATGCATCTCCTACGCAGTTGATTGGAACCCGTGTGCAAGACCGGGACCCGGCCATCGCCGGCGTTATTGGGAAACATCCGCCTTATATTCCTGTCAATATGAATATTGAAACCAGCGATGGGCAACAACATACCAAGCACTACGAGGTAATCCGGCACCGCAGCTTCTCCCCAATTTATACTGGAGTCGGGGCATGGTATATCATGGACTCGCTTGATTTCTATCAGAATGACCACACGCTGAATCTCGGCGCGACGATTACCTTGAAGGAACAACCCGGGCTCACCTCGCGGAAACTCTCCTTTAAGAATGTCTTCTCCTCTAGCGGTTCGCCGGGGTTTGGTGTGATGCAGACGCTGATGCTGCCGATGCTACAACTGGTTGGCAATTCATACACAAAGGTAGAGGTGGAGAACGTTACCCTTGACCTGAAAATAGAGGACAAACGGCGGACAGCGGTGATTGAGAGCCTCCGCGTTGATAAGCTCCGCTACCGTCCGGGGGAAACCGTCGAGGTGGAGATGGTGGTGCGTCCTTACCTTGAAGCACCAATCATGCAAACAGGAACGATTACTATTCCGAAGGATACGCCGGATGGGCAAGTCACACTGATTGCCGCGAACGCCAGTTTCCATGAATTCTGGCAGCGTTCGCGCGCGCCGCTGAATTACCGGGCGAAAAATATCAACCATCTCGTTGAACTCCTGCAGCGCGGTGAGCGCAATTCCGATGTTATCCTTGAGCTCTTTGTCCCGCAGCCGGGGCTTACCGTCCAGGGACAGGAATTTTCTGACCTGCCGACTTCTGTCATGTCCGTAATGAACACGGCAAGGCAGGTTGGCGAGAGTGGTTACACTACTGGCACGACGTTAAAAATTGACAAAGTCGCGACAGACTACGTTATCTTCGGGAGCGGCTTTATCCGCTTTGTAGTAGATAAGAATGCGCGATAGATGCAAAATAGTTTGGGCTCGCCTGAACCCGAACCCGAATTCCAACATCCATGATGCAAGTCTTGACAACGTCAAGACGTTCTGCTAAAGGAGATTACCTTGAAAAACCTAACTTACCGCACGCTTCGCGGAATGACAACAGCACTCATCTTAATTGTCCTCATCTACGCTGGCACCGCCGCTGCTGTCAAAACCTCGCTGTGGGAACAGCAACAGCAGTCGGATTTTGAGGCTGGCAAACCGAAAGGCCTCTCGCTTACCAGCCAGGGGGATGTCATGTTAGCCCCCAAAATCGAGGGGTTCACCAAACTGAAGGAGACTCAGATTTGGGCACTCGTTGAAGATTCGGCTGGAAACCTCTACGCCGCAACCGGAAACGAAGGTAAAATCTATAAAATCAGCGCGGGCGGCGATACCGCCGAGCTCTTCTACGATTCACCCGAAGTTACCATCTATAGCCTCGCTGTCGCAGCGGACGATACCCTCTACGCCGGCACTGGGCCCGATGGCCTCATTTACAAACTCACCGATGCCACAACACCACCGAAGACGATGCTGAGCAAAGGTGATAAGTATGTGTGGGCTTTGCGTTTTGACGAGGCTGGCAATCTCTACGCCGCAACAGGCACCAGTGGCAAGATTTACAAAATCACGCCGGAAGGTGAATCCAGCGTCCTGTTCGATGCCGAAGAGAAAAATATCATGGCGTTGTTGATGGTAGAAGATGGATTCTATGCTGGCAGTAGCGACAACGGTATCATCTACCGCGTTACGGCAGATGGCACGTCAAACGTTATCTACCAAGCGAAAGAGAAAGAGGTGCGAGAACTGGCGGTGGACAGCCACGGCAACCTCTATGCCGCCGTGGTTACTTCTGCTCCAGCAGAACCGAGCCGCGGGCGGCGTTCAAACGGGCCGCCTACGCCGACTGGGCCGCCGCCACCCGGCGGAGGACCGCCTCAAGAAAACGCCTCGAACATCTACAAAATTCGTCCTGATGGCACGGCGATGCCTGTCTGGAATTCACCTGAACCGCTTATCCTCGCCATGGTGTTGGAAACCGATACGCAGCTCCTGGTTGGCACAGGTGACGAAGGGAAACTTTACCGCGTCAATCCGATGACAGGGGATTCGGTGGAGCTCGGCAAAACTTCGGCGAACCAAGTGCTGGCGATTCATCAGGTAGGCGCGACTTCTGGTTCTGATGCCGCGCGCACGCTCCTAGCAACCGGCAATCCGGGCAAACTCTTCACGTTGAAAGCGGCTTACGTTGAGGAAGGCACGCTAGAATCCGAAGTCCACGACGCGCAGAGTTTGTCGCGCTGGGGAAAACTTTCGTGGGAAGGCAAGATGGCGGAAGGCACCACGGTGACGTTTGCTACCCGTTCCGGCAAGACGCGCAAACCTGATGATACGTGGAGCCCCTGGTCTGACGAATTGACGACAGCGGAAGGTTCACAGATTTTGAGTCCTGATGGACAATATATCCAATGGCGCGCGAAGTTCACGACGAGTGACACCATGCAAACGCCTGTCCTCAAAAAGGTTACGCTTGCATCTGTCCAGACTAACATCGAGCCGAAGTTTACTAGCATTGAGATAAATGACGGTAGTGGTTCCGGCGGCGACAAAGGGCGGCGCGGTTCCAGCGGCGGTGGATTGCCGCCTCCTGGCATGCGTTCCGGCGGGGACAGCGGGATGTCAAACAGTTCCTCTGACGCTCCCTCCAAAAAGTGGAAAATCAGCTGGAAGAGCGAAGATGCGAATGAGGACACCTTGCAGTATACCCTCTACTACAAAGGGGTAGAGGAGACGAACTGGAAGCGCGTGAAAAAGGAATTGTCGAAAGCGAACTACGAGTGGGACATTACCTCTGTCGCAGATGGGAGGTATACCCTGAAAGTCGTCGCCTCGGACAAGTTGAGCAATCCGGTGGGTTGGGCGAAATCGGCGGAGAAGGTGAGTCAACCTTTCGATATCGATAACACGCAGCCCACTGTCGCAGCGATTCAGGTTACGGCGAACGGGGATGGTTCCTACAAAATTGCTTGTGACGTGATGGATGCGATGAGCCCCATCAAGCAGGCTGTCTACAAGATTGATGACGACGAGAATTGGAAAGTCATCTTTCCGGAGGATGGCATCTTCGATTCCAAGCAGGAGCAGCTGCTGCTGGAGACGGGTGAGCTTGAGGGAGACGCGCACACCATCATCATTCAGGTGACAGACCGGGCGCAAAACACCGCGGTCGGCCGTGCCAGTTTCTGATAGCGAATTCGGTGAGTTGGATTGTAGGCGCGTTTTGTCAGCGCGCCTATATCCTTCTTTGCTCTTTCTGCACAATTGGTGTTCAACAGTTGAAGGACAAGTTGTGCGCGTGAGCGATTCGGTTACTCTGTCACTTCCCTGATAGCACGATAGACGATGTCCAAAAGTGCATCTAGTTCCGATAGCGAAATCTGCAACGGCGGCATCAAAACAATGGTATTGACGAGTGGGCGAAGCATCGCACCTCGCGCGAGAGCTGCCCGACACACCCGAATACCCACCTTCTCCTCCAAGGGATAAGGTTCATTGGTATCCGGGTTTTTTATTAATTCCACGCCGGCTGCCAACCCGCGGGCCCGCACCTCTCCAACGTGTGCCAATTGATAGAATTCTTGTAGCCGCTTTTGGAAATGGCTGATAGTTGTTTGAAGGCGAGAGAGGAGATGTTCGCGCTCAAAAATGGCGATATTTTCCAACGCAACAGCGCACGCCAATGGATTCCCTGTGAAGGTATGTCCATGAAAAAAGGTTTTGCGTTCGCGGTATTCGCCGAGGAAGGCGTTATAGATTTCGTCGGTGGTTAACGTCGCTGCGAGGGGGAGGTATCCGGCTGCTAATCCCTTCGCTGTGCAGAGCAGGTTTGGACTAACGTCTTCGTGTTCGCATGCCCACATTTTGCCGGTGCGTCCAAACCCTGTCATCACCTCATCAACGATGAGCAGCGTCTCATGTTGCTGCGCCAGCGTTTCGATGCCTTTCAGCAATCCTTCCGGTGCGACGAGCATGCCGCCCGCGCCTTGGATGAGCGGCTCCACGATGATGCCTGCAATTTCTGTTGCATGTTCGGTGAGGACGCGTTCTATCTCATTGAGACAGCGCGTTCTTGTAGGAGGCGGTTGGAAACATCGCCTACCGGGGGGCGGGCTTTGCAAGCGCGCACTTTCCGGTGCAGGCACACGGATGCTATTGAAAAGAAGCGCGTCAAAGTTCTGATGAAAACTCTCAATGCCGCCGACGCTCATTGCGCCGATTGTATCGCCGTGGTAGGCCTTATCTAGGTGGACGAACCGTTTGCGTTGCGGTTGTCCTTTGTGCTGCCAATACTGATACGCCATTTTGAGCGCGACTTCAACGGCAGTGGAGCCGTTGTCGGAGTAGAAGACTTTGTTGAGCCCCGAGGGCGTGAGTTCCATCAACTTTTTAGCGAGTTGAATCGCGGGGATGTTGCTATAGCCGAGCAGCGTGGTGTGCGCGATGTTGTCCACCTGCGTCTTGAGCGCGGCATTAAGCGCGGGATGATTGTGCCCGTGGACGTTCGTCCACATTGAGGCGGTACCGTCTAGGTAACGGTTGCTGTCAACGTCAATCAGGTAGCACCCCTCCCCGCGCGCGATGATGACAGGGGTTTCCTCGTGCCAATCGTTCATCTGCGTGAAGGGGTGCCAGAGGTAGCGTTTATCCCAGGCGATAAGGGTTTCTTTATCGGACATATCCGTTCAAATACCGTTTCTGCTAAGCGCGCGGCATGGCGAGGGACAGGCCCTCGCCCTACGAATTGCGGTGGATTATCCTTCTGGCGAGGGACGCGCCTTCGTCCTACGCCCCGCGATAGACTATCCCTTCAACTTAGCATAGTGAACCGTCGGTTCAAGCCCCAGGGATTCACATTTTCCGGTTTTAGAGAGGATAATCGTCAGTACCTTGTCCCGATACGTCGCGTGGAAATCTTCCGGTTGCCCTGGGATGGGCAGGATATTCGTGAATCCGTTCGGGAACGAGCTTGTGCGTCCGACAACGGGTGCGAACCTCGGGTCATCCAGCTGCGTCTGAACGGTGAGGATGCTTTCTGCTGCGGGTTCCTCATTAGGAAAGTAGGGCGCGCTGAGATGAATTTCGTAGGCATAGTCCGGCATTCTGTCGGGGAGTTGATGCTCTTTTTTGGCGGCAGAATTCGGAACCCACCGAGGAAACTCGATTTCGACGCGGTAGTAATCCGCCGATTCAGTGATGCGGTTCACCATGCCGTAGCGTCTGTAGCGTTCGCGGACATCGTCTGCATAGATTTCGCCGTCGGTTAACACGGCCCCGGGTAGCGTCGTGCGAGGCACGTTCGGCTCAACGACTAGTGTGGGCCGCAAAAGTGCCAGGAGCGGTGTGGCGAAAAGGGAAGCTATCCACCCGTAGAACGCCGCACCGTACCGCGGTTGTTCGCCATCGTCGGAGGAGATAAGTTCATCTTTAAAGCGATACATTCCCTCGCCGATGGCCGCGACTATCCCCAAGAATATCATCAGATTGCCTTCGCTGCTGAAGAGACTGATGCCGCGCCACTGCACACCGATGAGGAACAACACAAGCGGATAGAGCGTCAGGTTGACGAGACTGTTAATGCCGGTTGAAATGGCGGCACTGAAGATGCGCGTATTCCCTGCCATCTCTTCGAGCCGACGTTTAAACGTGGCGGAGAAGGCACCGAGGAAAGGCTGGCTGAGCATCGCTAACAGTCCAAACGGCGAACGCAGCGAAGACGCGGGGGTTTCCGGCAGTTGCACGAATTCTTCGGGAATACCCTGTTCTTTCTTTTGCGCGGTTGTCCCTGTGTCGCCTATTGCGGCAGCCGCTGTTTCGGGTTTAACGAATGTCTCAAAAAATTTGGCGTTTATGGCGATAAAGGGTTCCCATTCGCTGGGCACTTCATCGTGCATTTTAATGGCATCGACGGGGCACGCCGGTTCACACGCCGCGCAGTCAATGCATTCGTCTGGATTGATATAGAGTTGTTTCTCGCCTTCGGTGGTGTGGATGCAGTCCACCGGGCATACGTCAACGCAGGCGGTGTCCATAACGTCGACGCACGGTTCGCAAATTATGTAGGCCATCTTTTTCGCCTCCTTCTTTTTAAGTATACCACAAATTATTGCATTTTGCAAGTTTTTGTTGTTCGCAAGGCGTTCGGACAACTGTGTCTGTGCAAAGAGCGTCCACTTGCCAGGCCGTCTTGACGTTGTCAAGACTTCCCTCCCTGAGTTAAAGAGTATCAAGACAGTGACATTTGGTTTTAAGCATTGACAATGTCAATGCGCCCTGGTAAAATAACATTCTAAACACCAGAAATGTGCGCCGAACGCCTCGCGAACGACAAAAATATGATTAAAACAGAACCTGAAGATTTCATCGTTGAAGAACTGCCGCTTTATGAACCTTCTGGGGTTGGCACGCATACCTTTTTTGCGATGCGGAAACGAAACCTGGGCACACTAGAAGCCATTAACCGCCTGGCGCGCGAGTTGCATGTCAATGCGCGACACATCGGTTACGCAGGATTAAAGGATAAGAGGGCCGTGACAACCCAGGTCTTGTCTGTGGAAGGCATCGCGCCTGAAAAGGTTTTGGCATTGGAACTGCCTGCCATTGAGATTCTGTGGGCAAAGCCGCATCCGCACAAATTACGGGTAGGACACCTCCGCGGGAATCGGTTTGAAATCACGGTGCGCGAAGTAGCACCGGCCGCGCTGAAAACTGCGCAAAGCGCGATGGAACGTCTGGCAAAAGAAGGCGTTCCCAATCGGTTCGGGACGCAGCGGTTTGGGCATCACAACGACTCGCACCTTATCGGTAAAGCACTGGTGCAAAGCGAATGGGAGACCGCGGCGCGCTACCTCGTCACTGCCGAAGGGGATATCGCAAGGCGAGTGCGGCGCAAGATGGCGCGCAATTCGGCAGAGAAAGCGGTGGCATCGATTCCAAATCGGCTTCGCAAACTCCTTTTATCGGCGTATCAAGCGCATCTGTTTAACCTCGTCTTGGAACAGCGTTTGCCCAAATTGGGGCACCTTCTTGATGGGGACATCGCGATAAAGCATAGCAACGGCGCGCCTTTCCTCGTTGAAAATGCCGAAGTTGAACAACAGCGTGCCAATGCGTTTGAGATTAGTCCCTCGGGCCCGGTCTTCGGATACAAGATGCGAACCCCAATGGGCGCGGTGCAGGCGTTGGAAGCGGCGGTGCTTGCAACGGAAGGTGTCGCGCCGGCGGCATTCCGTAGAGTCGCCGGCATTCGGCTGCCGGGAACACGCCGTCCACTTCGGATGCCGGTGGAGGTACATCAGTTGGCGGCGGTTGACATAGGGTTGCGGCTGGTGTTTACGTTGCCTCCGGGCGGTTACGCGACAGTAGTGTTAGAGGAACTCAAATTCGCGTAATCCGATGTTCGGAATTGCGCGCGCAGCTATACTAACAACAAATACGGTTCTTGGATATAACCTGCCAATGTTTGAAGGAACTGCGCCGCGGGCGCGCCGTCCACGACACGATGATCGAACGTCAGACTCAGCGTCAGGATGCTCCTGACAACGATTTCATCGTTGTGAACAACAGGTTTCTTGAGGATTCTGCCTACACCGAGGATGGCGCACTCCGGTGGATTGATAATCGGCGTGAACGCATCAACCCCGAAGTTGCCGAGGTTCGTGAGGGTGAAAGTGCCGCCCTGCAGTTCGCCGGGAGTCAGTTGATTGTTACGCGCCTTCTCTGCGAATGCCTTCACCTGCGCGGAGATTACGGATAACCCCTCCTGAGCGGCGTTGCGAATCACCGGCACGACGAGCCCATCTTCCAGTGCCACCGCTACCCCGATGTTGATTTCTTCTAATAGGTGAATGCCCTCGTCGGTGAGTGTTGCGTTGAGCCGCGGATGCGCTTGCAAAGCGTTCGCTACCACTTTGACGAGCAGGTCTGTGTAGGTAAGCGTAATGTCGCGCGCCGCTAATTTTTCGTTGAGGAGCCTACGCAGTTGCACTAATTCTGTCGCGTCAACTTCAGTGTGGAGAGTGACGCTCGCGTTTGTCTGCACGCTCATCGTCATCCGTTCGGCGATGATGCCGCGGATGCCGCTCATCGGAATGACTTGCGCGGTCTCTGGTGCAGTGGGTACAGGCGTAGTCTGGCGTTCACGCCTGCGTTGCAACACATCGTCCCGGACGATTCTGCCATCAGGGCCTGAACCAGCAATTGCGTTCAAGTCAATGCCGTGTTCCTTCGCCAATCGCCGTGCGAGCGGCGATGCTTTGAGGCGAGGCGGTTGGCTTGCAACATCTGGCACTCCTACCGCCGGCTCCCGCAGTTCAATATACCGCTGGACATCGCTTTCCAAGATGCGGCCACCGGGGCCGGAAGCACTTACCTCTTCCAGTTCAATGGCAAGTTTTTCGGCGAGTTGCCGCGCTGCGGGGGATGCCTTGATGTCCGGTGTTGCACGCTGCGGCGCGATATGGCCCGTTTCACCGGTAGGCGTGCTTTTTAAGCGCGCTGCTACGTCAACGCGCGCGACTTCCTCACCGGGCGCGGCGATGATGGCGAGCAACTCGTTAACAGGCACATCGCTCCCTTCTATCGCAAGCAGTTGCGCGATAACGCCATCCGCCGGGGATTCCTGTTCATGGACGACTTTGTCTGTCTCAATCTCCAGCAAAGGTTGTCCTTGCTCGACGGTGTCGCCTTCCTTTACAAGCCACTTCCCGATTTTCCCCTTCGTCATCGTCTGATCCATCTGAAGCATTCTGAGTTCTACTGCCATAGTTTTCTCCGGTGTGGATAATGCCGAATTCCAGGTGAGCCTCCCGCATCTGTAAAGCGAGCTCGCCGTGTTCGGGCTCCCGATGTCACTAACATCAAAGGGTTGCGAACTCGAACCACGATGGTTAAGTGGGTATAAGTCCCAACCATTTGAAAATGGCGATGAGAATGGCAGGGGCGATACCGACAATAGCAACCGCCGTTGTTACCCAGTCCTGCCAATTCAACTGCTGGCGCGTCATCGCCTCCTTGCGTTCTTCACGGATTTCCTCCGTATCACTATTATACGATATTCTGATACAGAAGTCAAAACAATTAGGACAGACGCGACGGCGACTTCGGCAGGCGCGCGTTGTCAGCGCGCACCCAACGCTAGCGCGGTTGTAAACCGCGCCTACCGGTGGGTTGCAAACCGCGCCTACCGGTGGGAAGAACTTGAAGGGTGTCTGTCCTGTTTGGTTTTATCCCTTTTCGATGAGTTGTATCAGTAGTTCAACATTTTCATCTCTTTCAAGGATGAGTGCCAATTTGTGGTATTGCTCCCCTTTGAAAAACGCTTGGACAAACGGGCTGAAGGCTAGGAGCAGTTGACTGCCCAAAAAGTTAAGCGGCTTCCCAGTCTCCAAGAAGAGAATGGCGGGCGCGGTGAGTTGCCTCCGGACAATCCAATTTGCCAACTTCTCAAGCAAGGCGCGCTGCTCTGCTTCGGGGATGTCTTCAAGGACGCGCGGCATTTCCGGGGGTGTGTTGTGCATTATTTTCCCAGAATGTGTGGCGGATATGAACGAAATCCCCCCTGATAGACTGCGTATATGCTTTAAGACTTACGCGGACAGCCCTGGTAGGCGCGGTTTCAAACCGCGCCTACCAAGACGTGCGGAGTTGCAAACCGCGCCTACCAGTGGAGGATTCTCTAGCATTTGCGCTGTCCTGTGCTTAAAGCGACAAGTCGCCCAAGTAGTCCGCGATGTGCTTCGGTTGCCCGTCAAGCGTCGTCTCCATTGCGGCGATGACGAGGACGAAGCTCTTGATATTATCCTCAATCCGCGTGGCTGAAGGCTCTCCACCGTCAAGCCAGTTGAGGAATTCGTGAAACAGATGCTGATGCGCGTGATACGGAATCGCCGGTGCCTCGTAGCCCTCGGTTTCGCCGCCGACGCGGTGGAGAGTCATCTGGTTTCCGCCTGCGATTTCAACGGCACCCTCCTCAAACTCGGCGCGATAATACTCCTGATTCCAGCAGTTGACGATGCCGGCGGCGGAACTATTCCCCTCATAACACGTGTGGACACCGTTGTCCATTCGCATGACGTAGAACCCGCTGGAGTAGTGCTGAAAACTCGACCAGGGTGGATTCCACCCGAACCCGATGAGCGTTTCACAGTCCCCACCGGAGAGGAACCGTAGCATGTCGAGATGATGCACAGAGCCTTCAAATAGCAGTCCGAAATCCATGTCGTGCCGCCATGCTTTGCCCCAGGAGAGATAGCGGCGGTAATCGCAAGCGTAGCGTCCGACAATGTGCTGGAGTCGTCCTAATCTGCCTTCGTCTCGGATGCGGACGAGTTCCTGCTTGTTATCGGCATATCGGTAATTTTGGATAATCGCGCAGGGCAACCCCGTTTTCTGCGCGGTGCGCACCATGGCTTTGGCGGCATCCAGCGTGTCGGCGAGGGGTTTCTCACAGATTACCGGCATGCCGTTTTCCATAGCGGCAATCGCGGCAGGACTGTGGAATTGTGGTGGCGTAGCAATCCCACAGAAGTCTGCCTTCACCGTGGCGCATGCCTCGTTAAAATCGGTGAAGAGTTGCGCTTGGCTCAGCCCTAACGCTTCGCCTTGCGCCGCTAGCACGTCGGTATTGACGTCTGCCACGCCGACAATTTGCACTTCGTCGCTGAAATTGTGAGTCCAATTGTGAATCCAGCCGCCGGCCATGCCGCTGCCGCCGATCATTAAACATGTTTTTTTAGACATAGTTTCTCCTTTTCTGTCATTCGCAAGGCGTTCGGCGAACGTTTCTGGTGCGAATGATGTGATTTTACCGGGCTGCATTGAGGCTGTCAATGCTTACGTTTTCCGTGATTCTCGGATAGATGTGCCTGGCGCAGTTGCTTCCCCCGCGAGACGTAATCGTCCTTGCCGCGGCTGACGCGTGCGAGTTCTGCCTCCGTTACGTCGCGCAGAATCTTCGCCGGAACCCCCATCGCGAGGGTGCCGGGAGGGATTTCTTGTCCTTCTCGCACCAGCGCGCCTGCGGCGACAATGGCGCGTTCGCCAATAACTGAACCGGTGAGCAAAATCGCACCCATCCCGATGAGTGCCTCATTGCCGATGGTGCAACTGTGGAGAATCGCGCCGTGCCCGATGGTAACGTCGTCACCGATGAGGCAGGGGATTTCTTTGTCCATGTGGATAATGGCACCGTCCTGGACGTTGGTGCGGCATCCGATGCGGATGGGCTCCAGATCGCCCCGGAGCACGCAGTTGAACCAGACGCTTGATTCTTCGCCAATCGTCACATCGCCGATGAGCATCGCACCGGGCGCGACGAAGACAGAAGCATGCACCTTCGGCGTTATCCCTTCATATTCAATCAACATAGTTTTGAGTTGTCCTGTCTGGGCGGCTTTCTATGTTTGCCCGCCCTGGTAGGCACGGTTGGAAACCGCGCCTACGGGAAATTGTAGCGTGCTGGTTAATCTTGTGCCGACAACAACTTCCGGAGATTCGCAACGCCTACTCTATAAGCGATGCCAAATCCTCCGAGACAAAGCACCATTATCCCGACAAACCACGCCACACCGGCAAAATGCCACGCTATCATCGGTGCAATGACAAGCACCATATCAATAAAAATAGCGAACATGTAGGTGAGAAATCGCAACAGCGGTTCTCGTGCATCTGTCAATTCCGCCATCCACGGCAATGTGCCGATTGCGGTGTTCACCGCCGTGACTGGGGCGAGCGTCAAAATGGGTATCAACAGAAGCGATATCCACGCGTCGCTGGGGGTTCGGAGCAGCATCATAGCGATGAGGAGACAGACTTCAGCATAAAACAACGCGAAGAGAAGTGCTGTCAGGAATTTGCTCATCCATGCCAGTTCCGGGGTGACGGGTGCTGTTTTCAGAAGCCACCACGTTTTCGCCTCCTCGCGAAACCCGTTGCAACTCAATCCAAAGGTAATCAGCGTGCTGTAAAGCAAAATCTGCACGCCGATGACGACAGCATCCTTCGTATCTCCAGTATTGCCTTGTGCGAGTGAAATGCCGAGGTGCAGTGCCAAGAACAGCGTGAGCATGGCGATGCCGATGAAACGTCCGCTGTGCTTGATGAAAACGACGAAGTCTTTCCTCATCATGGCGCGCATTTTTCCGCGCCCGATAGGAAATCGCGATGTGGCACTCGTTCCGCGGCGTGTGCTGTTTCTTTTCGGTGTGCTTTGTCGGATATTCTCCCATCCCCGCGCGTAAATCTGCATGGCGATGAGCGTTGCGATGCCGGCGGAACCGAGACTGCCGCCGAGAAGCAGCGTTCCCCATTTGAGCCCCGCGCCAGTCACCCAGCTGAACATCAACTGTCCCATCCATTGATAGGGATACCATGCGGCGGGTTCCGTGTTCGCATTTCCAGCGGAGGCCCAGTCCAGCAGGAACTGCTTCACTGATACCGCCTCAAATTGAAAGAAGAGCGTCAATGATAGCAGGAAGCCGAGGGCCACGCCTATTATCGTGCCGAGCACTTTGAGTGCCGCGAGGAGCCCACCCGTTGAAAAAAACCGCGCGACTACCATCATGCAAATGGTGACGTGACTTGCAATGAGCACCAGAAAGCATGCGCATGCTGGGACAAATGCAACGTAAAAGTGCCACGGCAGCTGAAACATCAGCCCGAATGCTACCCACGGCGTTCCTAAAAAGCAGAACAAGCTCAAAAATCGGTTCGTGGTGAGATGGACAAACTTGAACCCGAAAATGGCTATCGGTGGTATTGGCATAGCGCGTAGGAGCGCGCTATCGGGTGCTTCATACAGAAATTTCAGCGAGCTCTCCATCAAGTCTCGCGCAACGATGATGACACCGAAAATCATGAACCCGTTGATTACGCGGAACACAACCGCGGGCGATGCCCCGGTCAGCCTCAAGTGCCCGAAAAGAGACGTGCCTAATAGCGAGAGCGCGCCGATGAAAATGAGATACCCTACTGATTTTAAGAGCAGTTTCCGTTGTGCCTCACGCACGCGCTTCAGGCTGTTGAACCAGCCTTGCCAACTTGCGCGGAGCAGGAGTGTCGTCGGTGTTAAAATTGGACGCATTTTTTTACGACTGAATCTGCCTTCTTCTGTCGATGCTTGCCTTTTGTGTTGCAAGTTTTGACAACGTCAAGACGGCCTGGTGAATGACATTCGTTCAACCAGGGAATCTAACCGAACGCCTTGCGAAATACTAAAGTTCTGTTAACGCGAGGAAAATATCCTCAAGCGTTGCTGTAGGCTTCGCAATCTGGGGTTCACTCTTACTGTCTCTCTGCGCTTGCAGCTCGCTTAACGTTCCGACAGCGATAAGTTGTCCTTTGTTGATAATCCCCACCCTGTCACAGAGCCGTTCAGCGATTTCAAGGATGTGCGTTGTCAAGAAGACAGTGCTTCCCTGTTCACACCGTTCCTGCAAAATCTCCCTGACGGTGCGTGCACTCCTCGGGTCGAGTCCACTCGTCGGTTCGTCAAGGAAAAGAATACGCGGGTGATGCACCAACACGGAGATGAGCAAGATTTTCTTTTGCATGCCGTAGGAATAGCTCTTAATCAGTTCATCGGCGGCATCGGCGAGTTCCAGTTGCCGGAGCAATTCTTCCATTTCGTTTTCGGATTGCTGCGGCGGGATCTGATACAAATCAGCGATGAGGCGGACGAACTGCCTGCCAGTGAGCGTCTCATAGATTTGCGGTGTATCGGGCATCAATCCGAGGATGGCTTTCGCTTGGAGACTCTGCGTCTGGATGTCGTAACCACCGAGGGTTGCTGTGCCGGATGTCGGCTGGAGCAGGCCTGTGAGCATGTTAATCGTTGTCGTTTTGCCGGCACCGTTTGGCCCGAGGAACCCGAAGATTTCGCCTGCATCCACCTGGAGCGTCAGGCTATCGACAGCGCACAACTTCCCAAAGTATTTTGTGAGATGCGTTGTCTGTATCATTTCCGCAAAACGTCGTCTTTGAGTTGCGCGAGCGCGTCGTCTACGTTTTTCTTCTCGCCTTCGGAAGAATGCTGCGGTGCAGGCGCGTCATGCTGAAGGGAGTCGGCTTGCGCTTCTGTCTCCTTCACCTGCTGTTCCGCCGCTTTAAAAGCGGTTTCGTCCGGCTTTCTGTTGAAGGTTTGGTAGAAATCCACGCGCGTCGCAGCCTGTTTTTGACGCGTTTTCAAGGATTCGGCGCGTTCCACTGCGTCCTGGAATCGCCGGTAGTATTCCTGCAGGGTTGCTTTGAGGTTCACGACTACCACTTTCTGTGCTTCTAGCTGCTGGCGGAGGCGCGCGAGGTGCGAGCGGCTTTTCCGCTGGTGTTGTAACGCCTCGCGTGCGAGTGCGGTTTGCCCCTTTTTCAGGGCAGCATCTGCCTTTTCTCCCCACGCCTTCGCGGCATCAACAGCCTCCTGGTACGCGCGCTTCAACCGTTCCTCTTCTGCCATCGCCGCGGCGACAAGTTCCTTCCCATCCGCGATTTTCGCTTTCATCTCGTCAAGCGTTTTTTGGAACCCGGGTTTCGTTAAGAGCGTCTCGGTATCCAAGAAAGTGTGGAGTTCTTCTCGGAATTGCGCCGCGATTTCCTTTAGGTTTTTCATTTCAATACCTCCTGAATTGAAAGTTAAATCGTTCTGTGCGGTGTATAATACCACATTCACAAAAATTGTGCAAAATCGGAAATCAAACGAAAAGGCTATACTCTTCCTGTTCCTCCGCTAAAAATATCGTCTTGCCTGTCTGGCGCGGCGCGAAGAGGACAATGTAACGTCCCAGTTTGACGCGGTTAATAAAATCGGCGAGCTCCTCATCACGCCCAACGACGTAGTTTCGCTCAGACATCACCGGCCCGCGCGTTTCAAAGGTTTTCGTTTGGCGATTTTCCATAGCCTGTT
>PYJE01000189.1 GCA_003635305.1 Candidatus Poribacteria bacterium
AAAGAGGCATCGGTTTATCCTTGCGTCCTTTCGCGTGTGCGCGGTTGTAAACCGCGCCTACCGGTGAGGTTCTCGCGCGTTTCTGTAGTTTGCGATCGCCTGATCGCCAACGGGACAAGATCAGGCGATCTTGTCCTACAGAGAGGGGCAGGACAAGATCAGGCGATCTTGCTCTACGAGGATAACTACCGAAACGGATTTATGAACCCCCCTCAATTAACGGTAGGGCGGGGGCCTGTCCCCCGCCATGCTCCGGTTCAGGTGACGTTTGCGAGGGACAGGCCCTCGCGCTACGGTTTGGGGATGCGACATGTCAACAAATTTCTGGCATATCTCGTTTAAGAAAAATACCTTGACATTTCGGGAAAATTGCTATATAATATATCTTATCTATAATCCAAAAAAAGGAGCCCAGCGACAACATGGGAATTACGTCTACAGAACAGCAATTTTATGAGGAGAACGGCTTCCTCCTGAAGAAAGGGCTTGTCTCAGCCGAAGACGTTGCGCGGATTCAGGTGGAGGTTGAGGATATTCATAACCGTATGGCGGAGAACCCGGCTGACGGTATCGGCATTTCGTGGGAAGTCTATGATACGGAAGACCATCCGCCGCGGATTAAGCAGTTGATGCACAGCGAACTGGTGAGCCCAACGCTCAATAAGCTGCTCCGTTCCGACTTGATGCTTGACTGTTTAGAGGCGATGATGGGACCGGATATTTCGCTTTTTCACAGCAAGTTGCTTCCGAAGGCGGGTGGCGATGGCACGGCTATCCCGTGGCATCAGGATTACGCCTATTGGAAAAACGATGACAACAAGCCTGTCATGATTAACTGCCAACTCGCTATCAGCGAGGCGAATTTGGAGAACGGGTGCATCCAATTTGTCCCCGGCAGCCATAAATGGGGGCTACAGGAGCATGAGCGGAAGCAGCAGACGTTCGGCGTGTTTTTGCCGGGCCACTACCACGAACGCGAGTACGCTGTCGCCGTGGAGATGGAGCCGGGAGATGGGGTGTTTTTTAACGCGCTGATTATCCACGGATCTGCGCCGAACAACTCGCAGCGCGACCGGCTGATGAACACGTTCGCCTACAATGTCACCGGTAACGGTGCGGCGCGCTCGCGTGAAGTGTTACGAGGAAAACCCGATGCATCGTAAAGAAGGTTTCTCCGAGCGTGCCTTTTACCGTAGGGCGAGGGCCTGTCCCTCGCTAGGCTTCGGGCTCTGGATACCGCTTTTCCTTATCTTCATGATAGCAGGCTGCGGCGGCGACGATGTCAGCAGCAGCAACTTCGCCCCACGGATTCTGGTTTTTGAGACAGACTCGGACATCGTGCCGCCGGGCGCGAACGTGCCCATCCGAGTGGAAGTGGCAGACCTCGAGAACGATGTCTTAACGCTCACCTGGTCGGCGACAGCGGGAGAGCTGACCGAAACCGACACGGGCGCGGTTTGGGCGGCACCGGAAACTGAACGCAAATATCAGATCGAACTCACTGTCAGCGATGGCGCGAAATCGACGACGAGCACCTTGGATTTGCGCGTCTGGCGGATTCGGCCCGGCAATTATTATCCGCTCGCGGTGGGGAACGTCTGGCGATACATCGATGAGGAAGGCACGCAAATTACGTTTGAAATCGTGGATACCATCCAGATCCAACTGGAAGGTGGAAAGACTGTCGACAGTTTTGTCCTACAGAAATCGAGCACGGCTGAAGGGCTTGAGAACGTCGTGAACTACACATATCTCGGTAATAAACTTAACGAGAAAGGCGAGGTTGTTGCGGTTGTTCAGCATGCGCAGAATACGACTTCGGGCACAAGCGACACGATTATGTTTGTCCCGTTTCTCCCGCTCTATCAATTTCCGCTGATTCCGGGGGAGACGTGGCAGGTTAATTTTGAGGCGCAGTTGACACCGGAACTCTTTCCAATTGGCGGCGGGCTTGACGCGTTTGAAGTGCTTTCCGAGGAAACAGTCAGCGTGCCTGCGGGAACGTTTGAGCATGTCTTTCAGGTCCAAGAGTCATTTCGGTGGGGGTTTGACATCGGCAATCAAGACTTTCCGCTTGACATCACCGTTGTGAAGAAGTGGCTCGCACCGGATGTGGGTATCATCAAATTCACACAAGCGCAGACCCGGGGGGAAGTTACCGTCGAAACGGTTTTTGAATTGGAATCTTTTGAGTTGACATCGCCTTAAAAGACTGTTCAATCGTAGGGCGAGGGCCTGTCCCTCGGCACCGGAAGATTGCGGGGGACAGGCCCCCGCGCTACGGTGAAAAGAAAGTTTGTCGTCGCGAGGGACAGGCCCCTGTGTTACGGTGAAAAGAAAGTTGAGTCGTCGCGGGGGACGAGCCCCCGCGCTACGGTGAAAAGAAAGTTTGTCGTCGCGAGGGACAGGCCCCTGTGTTACGGTGAAAAGAAAGTTTCCGGAAGTCGCAAAAGATATGCAGCATTCAACCCAGAAAAAACCTGACATTTTGACTACAACCGTCGGTTCTTATCCGATTCCGGAATGGCTTTCGGTGATGCCGACTGAACAGGCCCTCATCGATGCGACGCGCGTCGTGGTTGACATTCAACGGCAGCACGGTATTGATATGCCCACGGATGGCGAACTCTACCGTTTTGATGTCAATCATCCCGATACTAACGGGATGATTGACTATTTTATCCGTCCGTTAGATGGTATCCAGGCACAAGTGGGGCGGCAGGAGTGGCATGAATTTCGGCAGATGCAGACGATGGCGTTTCGCGCGAAGCCTGCGGGTGTCGTTCACGCGCCCCTCGGCGAAGGGACGCTCAACCTCGTCACCGACTGCCAACGAATGACGAGTGTGGCTGGTAAGGACATCAAGTTCACCGTGACTAGTCCCTATATGCTCGCGCGCACCTTGTTGGATAAGCATTACGGCGATTTTGAAGCGTTGCTTACCGCTTTGGCGGAAGTCTTGGCGGCGCAAGTGGGAGAACTTGACTGTGCCTGCCTCCAAGTTGATGAGGCGAATATACCGGGCAACCCGCACGATGGCCCCCTCGCCGCAGCGGCGATTAACATCGTTCTGGATGCGTTTCCGGGAGAGAAGGCGGTCCATTTCTGCTTCGGCAACTACGGCGGACAGGTTATCCAGAAAGGGAATTGGCGCGCGCTGATCGATTTCTTGAATCTGCTCCGGTGCGATCATCTCGTCTTAGAGTTGCAACATCGGCCAAAGGCAGATCTGGAGGCTCTCAAAACTGTCTCGGCGGAGATTGTTCTGGGCATCGGCGTGATTGACGTAAAGGTTAACCCCGTTGAAACGCCGGACGAGGTGGCGGCAAGCATTGAGAGCGCGGAAAGCGTGCTTGGCTCTGGCCGGATCGGCTGGGTGCATCCGGACTGCGGTTTTTGGATGCTCAAGCGTTCGGTGGTTGACAGGAAGATAGAGGCATTGGTGCAGGGTAGGGATAGATATCTCGGCGTTTAGGTTAATCCGTTTCGGGCTCGGGCGAGCCTGAACGCTAAATTAACCGTGGGGCGAGGGACAGGCCCCCGCCATGCACCGAAATCCCGTAGGCGCGGTTTGAAACCGCGCCTACGGGCAGATTGTGACAAATTAACCGAGTTTGGTATTCATCAGAAAGGATACTACATGTTTGAAGTCCAATTACCGGCGTTGAAGAAGTATCAGCATATCGCCGGTATCACCGCGGGTGTGGGGTTTATAGTTGGAATGCTCATTCCCGCGTTCGCTATTTTTACCGCGAGGTGGGCCTGTCCGTTTGGCGATGGGTTGCTTCGCATCGGCGGGTTTTTGTTGCTCACAGGGCTCGGAAGCTCGATTGTGTTCGGCAATCTTGTCGCCGTTTTCTTAATGGGGCTCGCGAAGATGAAACGGAGGCGTGCGAAGCGCGCGCGCTCGCGTGCGGCTGCACGCCGCGGGTCACGAAAGGGAAAAAACACACATGTTTGAATTGCTTGAATTCATTCAAGGCCATATTTTATACCTTGCCCTGCTCCTGGGGACAGGCGTGTTGGCGGGATTCCTGAATACGCTTGCATGCGGCGGTTCTCTGTTGACATTGCCAATGCTGATTTTTCTGTTGGATCTCCCAGGGCTCGCTGATGCGCTCCCAGAGGCAAACGGGGCCGCCGAAGATAAGGATGTGACACCCTACGCGAACGGCACGAATAGGGTGGCAATCCTCTTTCAAAACCTCAGTGCTATCCTGGGGTTCCGAAACAAGGGGATTTCAAATTTCCGCTATGCCATCGTCCTCGCGATACCGGCGGTTGCAGGGGCGGCAATCGGTGCTGTCCTCGCGACAAGAACCGGTGATAAAGTCTTTGAACCGATTCTCGCCGTTGTCCTCGTGAGCATGCTCTTTTTAACGCTTTTCAATCCGACAGAGTGGCTGCACGATAAAATCAACCCTGGTGACACGCACCACAAGATCATCACGGGTATCGTGCTCTTTTTTATCGGCATCTACGGTGGGTTCATTCAGGCTGGCACAGGGTTGCTGATTATCGCCGCCCTGCGGATTATTGACGGCGATGATCTGGTGATTACCAACTCGCTCAAGGTGTTCATTATCTTCGCCTATACCATCATCGCGCTCGGCATTTTTATCAGCAAGGGCCAGATTGTGTGGATTTTGGGGATAACCTTAGCCATCGGGAACGCCACCGGCGCGTGGATTGGCAGTCACTGGGCAGTCGCGAAAGGCGAAAAGTGGATTAAAGTGGTGCTAGTTGTTACCGTGCTCGCCTATTCGATAAATCTCTTCCTGAAGCCTTTTGGGTGGGATATCGTGTCGCTTCTCGGACTCGGCTAATTCCATTTTGCGAACGCAAGAGAACTAAATCGCTCTGTCCTCTGTAGGGCGAGGGCCTGTCCCTCGCCATGCCTGAAGTTTTTCTGGAATGTTCGCGTTTCCTTATAGAGAAACCAGATTTTCCAGTCTTGTTCTGTTTGCGAACGGAAGGGAGAACTAAATCGCTCTGTCCTCTGTAGGGCGAGGGCCTGTCCCTCGCCATGCCTGAAGTTTTTCCGGGACGTTCGCGTTTCCTTGGGTTATGTTTCAGGGGTGTCGGGACCGGGAGGTCTCTCCTACTGGGGAGAAACGGTAGGATTTATGAGGGCTCGGCTAACGTCCTAATTCCTGATACGAAAAAATCAATCGGTGGATGGCAGTGATATGCGATGTAAGTGTCAAGATACCAAGCGTGCCGAGCAGAATCATGCCGCTGGCTTGGAGGGAGGGAAATTTGTGCCACAGCAGGCCTTGCAGGAGTGTGCCGGCACCGAAGAGGATAATGCGTTCCGGGCGTTGCATGAACCCTACCTTACAGGTTATCTGGAGCCCTTCGGCTCTGGCTCTCACATAACTGACGAGAATTGAACCGAACCATGCGCAGAACGCGAGGATGATGCCTAGCAGGCTCTCTAACCCGTAGAAGTAAATCAGCGCGCCGAGGAAGAGGAAGCCTTCCGAATACCGGTCGATGACAGAATCAAGGAGCGCGCCTGATGCCCGGAGGCGGCTCTGTGCACGGGCGACTGCGCCGTCTATCATATCAAAACTCCCACCGAACAGCATAAGAATTCCCCCTGTTACAAGGTACCCCTTTGCGAAGAAGAAGGTTGCGATGAGGTTCACGACGAACCCGAAGAGCGTCACCATATTTGCCGTGATGCCGATGGCAACCATTTTTGTTGCGAGAACGGCGAGGGCTGTCTCAAGCCGCGGTCTCAGTTTTGCTTCAAACATTTTTGTTGTTCACAATGCGTTGTTCAGCTGCAATTGGGTAGAGGACGTTGATTCACCAGGGTGTCTGTCAAGACTTGCCGTTTATGAGGGGCCTTTTCACCAGCAAACGCAAAGTTTCGCGTCGGTTTTCCATCAATTCTTCGGCAGGAATTTCTGATAAATGACATAGTAACGCCGAAAGGTGCGCTGGGATGTCGTCTGCACGCTCGGCGATTTTCACGTGCTGCCGCAAGGGTAAAGCTGCATCTTCATCGTGCATTGGTTTCGTCAGCACCGCTCCATCTCCCAGCGCGAGTTCCACTGCGTCCCAAGCAATCGTGCCATCAAAAACTGTGAGGATGGGGTGCGGCAAGTTGACTAGTTGCAGTTCAGTCTGCTGAATTGCGCTGGCGAGTGCCAAGGAGGCAGACGGTTCGCGAACTACCGGCAGGTTCCACAGAACCATTGGTTTCTTCAACCGGTGCGCGAGGGTAGCGAGGCGATGGAAACGTCGCCACTCTGCAGGTTTTGCGAGACTCTGCACATCGCCGTGCATCAAAACAACCTTTTCTGTCTGGAGCCACGCGAGTCCGGCGAATTGGAAAGTGCCTCTGCTTCCCGCTCTGTCGCCATAGAGTTCAATGGCTTTCATAGGGAATTGGCAGACGCTTGAGGGTTTCATAAATTTCGTCGGTTATCCTTTCAGCACACACTCTGCGATAACGAAAACTACAAAAAAGCAGGGAGGGTGCCTAAAACACCTTCCCTGCCTAAATCGCGTTTGAGAGGGATGTCCGATGACAGGGCTTCCGTTAGGCACTGCCTGTCTATAGCGGGAGGATGCCTGAGACACTTTCCCTCTGCCTGCTTCATCGGGTAGGAAACGAGCTCTCGACTGCGACTTATTCGCTGCTGCGGCCGCCGATGAGGTTGATGGCGAGCCATCCGATGCCCGCTGCGGCTGTCGTCAGGAACACCAAAGTCCGTTTGTTTGAGGACATTTCCTCATGCACGCCTTTCGCATCCTTGAGCATCATTTTCATCTCAGCGACACCTTTTTGGCTCATCTCGATTTGTTCCAAAGACATCGCTACGTTGCCTTGAAGCTCCTCAATGAGTTTGTGGGTAGCTGCTGCGCTCATCTTGCGCTCTTCAAGCATCTCCCCTAACTCTTCGATGTGTTCGTCAAGGTGTGCGAGCTGCTCTTTGATAGCGGCGGCGTTGGCTTCGAGGGTTTCTTTCACGTGAGAACCGAGTTCGTCTGCGGATTCATTCACCGCCTCCATCAGTTCTTCTTGTGATTTCAGGCTTTCCTCAAGTGCCTGGAGTTCGCCCTTGAGTTCTGCCATATTTTCGTTAACCTCTTCGATTTCCGCCATCAGTTTCTCGCGCGTTGCTTCGGACTCTTCCAACTCTGCGCGGAGTTGTTCAAGTTCCTCTTGCTGCATCACGATATCTTCCTCTTCCGCCTGAACTATCTCTTTGGCCATCGCTACCGGAATGCGGAGCTCTTCGCCGGGATAGATGAGATGCGGATTCGTGAAATCGTTGTGTTTGCTCAGCTCGCGCCAGCGGAGCGGGTCCTTCAGATGCTCTTGGCAGAGGTGCCAGAGTGTGTCACCCTTCTCAATGGTGATTAACATGGTGTTTTCGTCGTCCGCGTGCGGTGTAATTTTGGCGGAGGCGGATAACACGTAAACACCACTGAGTGCCGCGCAAATATAGAGCACCAGTGCCAACTTCAGCGTGGCTCTTATCATTTTCATCATCTTTCTCCTTTACGGTGAGACCGGGGAGTCGACAGGAGCGAGCTCCCATCGCACCATCCGGTCAGCCTATTTAAAAACTATAAGAGAGGGACGCAAAGTGCGTTGTTCCGACTCCGTTGATTTCACTCGCCATACCGTCTTGGATAGCGTAGTCAATCTGTAAACCACCGATGTTCACGCCGAATCCACCAAAGAGGTTCTGCACGTCGCGCGTGGCTCTCACACCGCCGCGGAGGGCAAACTGCGTGGATTTGTAGGTGACAATCGTGTATTCAGCACCGAGGCGGATGCCAGTGGTGCTCTCGTCCAGCGTCACCATTTCTTGTTCCAAATCGGCGGCGAAGGTGACAACGTTGCCCATGTAAAGGTCATAGGCTACGCCGACGTTGATAACCATCGGCACGGTATCATCGCCGAGAGAGGCCCCGAGATATTTCGCGACAATGCCGTAGTGGAATGTCGGCACCTGTTCTTCGCCGGCATCAATGGCGAGCGCGTGTCCCATCAAACCGACATCGACACCGCCGAAGCCGCTTTGGTTTTCAACGCCTTCTGCTCCGAAGTTATCCATCAGCATCCGGGCACTGAGCCCGATGTTGAAGTTGCCGAGTCCGTGTCCGTAAGAGAGGGAGTACGCGTTCGCGCTGTAGTTGAATTCGCCGCCGTAACGTTCATTCGCATCGTATTGCGCGATACCGCTCACGCCCGCGTTTGTGACAGCGAGCCCGAGCGCACCACTGCCGACGGATTTTGTCACGGCGAAAAAGTTATGCGTTCTATCCAGGGAAAGCCGCTGGGTAGAGAAATTGAGGCTATCCTGCCCGGCACCGAGGCCTGCCGGATTCCAGACGGTGGCCGTCGCGTCATCGGCGATTGCCGTGAAGGCACCGCCCAAACCGATGGAGCGCGCACCGGCACCTAACTTTAAGTGCGGCATCGCATTCACACCCGCGAAACTGACCGGTGACACGGCTAGGATAAGAAACAAAACGGGGATTAAACCGCAGAGCAATGTGCCCCATCTCGCAAGTTGCTTTGTTATAGACATTATATCCTCCTGTAGGAGCGACCTCCCGGTCGCGAGTCCTTCAGCGTCTACTTCGGGGAGTAAACGGGATGCCCGCCCACTCCCCGATTTCGTAGACACCTCTTTGCTTAGCGTGTCAGGGCGAGTTTCAGAATAGCGTATTCTGGTTCAAACCCTTCTGCCACCATAATCTGGCAGAAATAGATGCCCCGAGCTAAGTCTTCGCCACCGGTTGTTGTTCCATCCCAACCGATTGCATTCTTGCCGGTATACTCGCCAGCATCCCAGACTTCTTTATCGACGAGTACTCGAACCGGACGGCCCGTTATGTCGTAAATGACGATACTTACCGTGGATTGCCGGGTCAGCGTGAAGGAAATCCGCGTATTTTCCTTGAACGGGTTCGGCGCGTTAATCGGCCGGGCTGCCAAGACGGGTCCTTCCTCGCTTTCAACGAAGAAGCTAAACTCGTGGACTGCCATGTTCGCCTGCCGGGCATCGCCGTTTTTATCGGAGACATTGCCCTCTTTGTGCGCCATGTCAGACACTTCCAGTTTAACCGTATGCTGTCCGTAAGCGAGTTCAGCCAGTGGCACATAAACCACCTGCGATGCTGACTTCTGCTGCGGTGTGAGGTTAATCAGCTGATCATCGAAAACGAATCTGATGGAATCAACATCCACACCGGATTCTGCATCGGCGTAGGTGATTGAAATCGTCGGGCGGCGTTCTGTCAGCCGTGCATCCTGCTGTGGGGATGACATGGTGATGACAGGTGCTGCCGTGTCGAAATCAACGGTGAAAGTGCCCTTTGCCGTTGCGGAGTTTCCGATGGTATCTGTCGCGCGAACTTCAATCGTATAAGTCCCCTCGTCAAGAGGGTTCTCCGGAATGAAGTCGATGCGAGTGATGCCTTCAACATCGTCTTCGCCATCGTCTTCGTCGCTGCCTTTTACCTCTTCGCCGTTGCTATCCATCACGGCGATAGACATTTTGTCAACGCCGGATTCATCGTTGGCACTCGCCGAGATTGTCGGGAGTCCCGCGCGGATAGTTCCTGAAGGCGTGATAGAGGTGATTGTCGGTGCGACGTTATCAACGACGAGAGTGAACGTCCAAGAATGTTCTGTCGTTCCACCTTCGCTGATTGCAACCACTTTGAGTGTGTGCGTTCCTGGCGTGAAACTTTCAGCGATGTTAACGCGTCCTTCAGCGATTTGCGCAGGAGGCACGGAGCGGAGCGGTTTGTCGTCAATACCGAACCGCACGCTAACCACGGCCGATTGCTCATCTGTTACAACGGCAGAGATGGTTACCCAACTGTCACCCTTGACGAGCCCAGAAGGTGCTGCTTCAGAGATGACTGGGGGCGTTTTATCTTTCGGCACTTCCACCGTGAAGACGACAGATGTCTGTGCAGTCTTGCCGTTGCTGTCCGTGACTTCAACGACGACGGTGTGTTCGCCATCGGCTAACGCATCCGCGGGCGTGTAAGAGAAGCGGTTTCCGTCTACCACGGGTGTTGCGTCTGCACCGTCAACGGTAAATGTCGTTACCGTCAGCGCGCCTGCGCCGGAAAATTCACCACTGATAAGCGGTTTGCCATGCTCAAACGTTTGCCCGGAGAGCGGCGACTGAATCGCTACCGTGGGGATTGTGCCACTGATGGCGAATTCCACAGAAGCCTCACCGACGTTTCCGAGGATATCGGCGACTTGCACGGTAACACTATAAGCCCCACCGGGCAGTTGCTCGTTGCGGGTGTAGACTAACTGGGCGACATCTTTCTCCAGCATCGCCAGATCTACGGCTACTTCTTCGTCTTCGGCATCGTTTGGACGAATGCGCATCAATGCCACGCTACCGGTAGCTCCGTCAACACCTGCCCCTGCGCCATCTTCGTAGGTGGCGAGAACGGTAGGCAGACTGTCGATGGTATGTCCGGATAACGGAGCCTCAATAGTCACCGTCGGCGGCGTGTTATCCACATTAATCATCGCGTCACTTGCCGAGAGCGGGAAGGAGACCGAACCGTTCCGTTGGGTGATGACACCAGAGGGTGTATAGAGCCCATCGGGCAGTCCGGACATATCTACTGTCAATGCGAAGGTGTTTTCAGGTTCTTCCACCGTTTCGCTTGGTATTTCGCTGCCATTGACAGTTGCGCCTGTCACATCTTCCAGACTTAAGGAACCGTTGGCAACAGTGAGACTTACCGTTACCGACGTTGTGAGCGGAATCGGTTCCGCAGGCGATTCGGCTACAGCTTCACCGTCAACAGCTGTCACGGCGACATCACTGATATCAGCGAATCGGAAGTTGAGGACATTGACAGTGGTTGTAGGCGATTCATCTGTCTGCACGTTGCCGGCAGCGTCCACCGCCAAGGCGTGGAAGCTATACTGCGCGTTTTCCAATGCACCGACATCTACCGTGACTTTCATCTCACCGGCCTCGCCATCGATTTCAGTGACGGTGCCATCTTCAGTTGTTTGCACCAGCCTCACCGAGGCGTATGTATCGGCGGTGGCTGTCGGTTGAATGGTAAACATGGCGACAGGTGCATCCACCGAGTCATCAACGATGCCACCTACCGTGTAGGCACCCGCTTCGTCGGGGATAATCTCACCGGCGACATCCTCAACGAGGAGAATCGCAGTCGGTCCCACTGGTGCGACATCATCGACATTATCCACGGAGAATGTCGCGGTGACACCTGCGGGTGACATGATTTCCGTGCCGTTGACACTGAGCACGGCGCGCACCGTATAGGTGTTATCATCTTTGGAGACATCGCGTGCCGCGGGGCTGTCCGCGGTGATGGTATCTTCCAGTTCGGTTGTGTCAATCGACGCTGTCCATTTCCGGGCGGTAGTCACAATCGGCACTTCCTCGTGCCCGCTGGCTACTGTGCCAACCAGGTCTTCGATAATGCCGACGATTTCCTGTCCTTCTATGGCAACGGAGTCGCTTACCTTAGTTGTGCCGATGGCTTTCCATTCCGTGTCGCTGCTCCGCTTGGCTTCAAACCGCATCTCGGTGGTATCTGAAGTTGCGCGTTGTGACGTATATCCGTTGATAGTAAGCGTCCCTTGCGGTGCACCACTATCCGGATTCGTCTTTTCCGCAGCGTCAATCGTAATCGCCTCGATTTGCGGGGCAACCGTAATGGCGGGCAATTCAATGGATACCGAGCCATTGCGTTGCGTGACAACAGCGTGGGGAGTATACTTCCCATCAGGCAGTGTCGAAACATCTACCGTCAGTGAGAACGTGTGTCCCTGCTCTTCTGTCGTTTCGCTTTCTACGGCATTGCCGTCGATAGTTACGCTCAGGTCCGCCGCTGCGACGGAGCCGTTGGCAACCGTGAGGCTTATCGTGAAAGAGTCGCGCACAACCGGCGATTCTGGATTTTTGACGCTTATGCCATCAACAGCTGTCACTGCGACATCACTGACATCCTTCACCCGGAAGTTGAGTACGTTAACAGTCACCCGGAAGTTGAGTACGTTGACAGTGGTTGTAGGCGATTCGTCTGTCTGCACGTTGCCGGCAGCGTCTACCACCAAGGCGTGGAAACTATACGCTGCATTCTCCAATGCACCGACATCCACGGTGACTTTCAACGTGCCTGCATCACCCTCGATTTCGGTGACGGTGCCATCTTCGGCGGTTTGCACCAACTTCACCGAGGCATAGGTATTGGGTGCGGCTACAGGCTGAAGCGTAAACGTGGCGACAGGTGCATCCACCGAGTCGTCAACGATGCCTCCCAGTTTGTAGGCACCACTGCTATCGGGGGCAATGACCCCCGCCGCATCCTCAACGAGGAGAATCGCGGTTGGCCCTAACGGTGCCACGTCATCAACATTGTCCACGGAGAATGTCGCGGTGGCCGCCGAAGGATGGTCTGTGCCATCGGCGATAGCAATCGCGCGCACTGTATAGCGGTTATCGTCTTTGGTGACATCCCGTGCCGCGGGACTCTCTGCTGTGATGGTGTCTGCCAAAGTGGTGGTATCAACAGTCACACTCCATTCCTGACCGGTGGCAGCGTCAGCAGTGCCGATAGTTGTCCATGCCGCATCTCCGCTCTGTTGTGCTTCAAACCGCACGGAAGTAATCGGAGAAGTTGTGCGTTCCGGCGTAGTTGCGTTCAGAGTGAGCATGCCTTGCGGCGCGCCACTATCCGGATTGGTTGTTTCTGCAGGACTGACGGTGATTGCCAAGACTTCTGGCACAACCGGGCAAATACCTGCGTCTAACATCATCTGTGCTGCGACAGGCTCGGGGTCAGCCAGGCCAAGCGCGTTGGTTGCGATTGCACGCACCATCACACTGCTGCCTGCACCGACGAGCGCGTCGAAGTCTGCGACGTTCCAACTCACCTCAAGAGTGTCACCGGCGGCGACACCCCCCAAGTCGAGCTCGTTAATGTTTTGCCATGCGCCACTCGCATCCATGTATTGCACCATCACGGATGCTGGATGCGCCGAGCGATTGCCGATGGCAACCGTAAGCATGACGTTCGCTGTCGTGTTGGAGTAAATGGTTAAGTCACCGACTGCACCGCTTTCACCCGGGTCATCGGTGTCGCCATCTCCGTTACAATCGCCGATGACTGCGAGCGTCACCGCGGCGGTGTCATATTCGGGTGCGACAATTCTGACATGCGTCGGAGCGGTGTGGGCACTGATGTTAAAGAGTGTATCAATTCCCATTGCCCGAACGCCGTAGTCGCCAAGCAGGAGCGGCATTTGCTCACCCTGAATCGCCATCGTTACCGTATTATTCGGTTCACCGTAGGTAATCGGAATCGAATTAATCAGATCGATGGTAGCTCCCAAGATGTCAAGCAACGTCTGACTGTCTTCTTCGGACAGTTGTGCATCGCCTATATTTGGGGCGAGCGACTTAAGGACCGGATTGACATACTGTTTAAGGAATGGATTGGCATACTGTTGAACCAACCCGGGGCTGAGCAGTGCCAACACTTGTTCAAAAGGCACGCCTTGGATGAACGAGAACTGCTGGGGAATAGCTCCCTGCCGTTCAAGTTGTGCGAGCGTTTCATCCCAGATGCGCGATGAGAGCATCGTTGCATCGATGGTGAGCGGCATCCATGCGCTTTGCGGCATACCGTCTGCATCCAGTTTAATCTCTTGATAGAAGAGATACCCTTCGCCCGGTGCCACGTCGGCCACCTTCGGTGTCCCTGTGATATTCAGTGTCGCGGTAGTGCCAGCTGCTGGCGCGGTTGCGACATAAACGCCTTCTTCGTTCACATACCCGGTGGCGTTTGCGCCTGGTGTGATGTGAATACCTGCTTCTGGCGCGCTGGTATCAACCGTAAATTCGCCTTGCATCTGATCTAGCGGATTTCCATTGGCATCGTGGACAACGGCACCTAAGTAGTAGTTGCCATCAGCAATAGAATCAATGCTGGCTGCCCAGATGGATTCTGTCGCGGCATCGATGCGCGGGAGAGTGAAGACTGATGACAGCATCGGGTCGAAGGCATTCTCAAACTGCGTTGTTAACGCGTTGGCATTCCGGAGGAGGATATTCTGAAGTCTCCTCTGGTGTTTTCCGAGCGCGTTCACAATGTCGTTGGCAGTCGGTTGCTGTCCACTGACTGCTTTGCTGATTGGGCCAGCCATTGCGCTAATAAGGGCGGCTTTGAAGTCTGCCGTGAAGATTGCGTTGATGATACCGCGGTCTGCGAGTTGAAGGTTGCGCGGATCTGGCATTGCCCAGCCTTCAATCGTGTAGTCATTCGTTGCCTGCAACACTTGGGACATACTCACGGTATTCCCGGCTAGCACGTGCTGCACAATCGCTGCAATCTGCTCCCGGTCTAACACCTCAAGCGTCACCGGTTCGGCAAGCGTTACTTCAAAGTAGTAGTAAGTGCTGCCTGCAGTAACACCTATCTCCGTTTCCCAAACGACACCACCATCTATCCCGGTTGTCGGTTGCATATTAACGGCGATATAGTCTCCGTTCAACCCGGTTTGCGAGTAGCGAAGGACGACGTTGGAAAACAGTTGCGCGCTCAAACCGGGCCATGCGGGCAGGTTCGTTGCGGCGAGCGTTTCTTCCAAACGGAAGGTATACGGGAAGGTATCTGCGCCGAAGGCTGCTGAAGTGATTTGCGTTCCTTCCACCGTCCGTCCATTTGTGAGATTAAACGTAACCCCGCCGACGTTCGCTGAAGGCACCCGTGCGTAAACGTTCAGGTTATCTCTCGTGACGTATTTGCGGTTAGGCTCATTTTGGTAAGCCAGCTCCAGAAGCATCGGTGTGATAGCGTTTCCAAAATTCTCGTAATCCAATTGTTGTCCGAGATCTTGTCCATCAATCACATCGTCAAAGTATTTGATATGCTTGGAGGCGAGCACCTGCTTGATCTGCTTTTTGGGGAGCATTCCATTGGGCACCAACTTAAAGATTTCGTCAATCACCTTGTCTTGCGTGTATCCGAAAGCTGCCAAGGTCTCCAATGAGATTCCCATTGCTTCAAGGGTTTCGCTCACAAATTGCCTTCCAGAGAGTCTATTATTATCAAGTCCACCGAGCCGGGATTTACCGAGAATCGATTCATTTGCCGGTGTTATCGGCGCGAACGGATCGGCTTGCCCAACAGGCGGCGCAACAGGCGGCGGTGCCACAACCGGTGGCTCCACAGGCGGCTGGACCGGTGGTTCGACTACCGTTTCCACGGGTGGTTCTTCCGGCGGTGCGACAACCTCTACAGGTGGTTCTCCGACGTTGAGCAACGCTGCGAGTTCGTCAATGGCGGCGGTATCCTGCAGCAGTTCCTGCACTTGTGCGTCGCCGAGCATTGCTTTGAGTTCCGCGTCCGTTTTCAGGAGCGTTACGAATTGCGGATCTATGTCAGGCGCGAATTGCGGTAGAAGATCTGGATTCGCAACGACGATCGAGATAGTCTGCGGATTCAGGATGTCCTGAATGTTCGGTGCTTTAAGCCCCTTCAAGACAGCCGGGAGAACTTCTTGAATATCGGCCCGCATGAGTGTCGCGCTGTGCTTGGCGAACACTTCTTCAGCGAGCGAAGGCGGCATCTCCACCGGGGGCTTGGCAACGGATGGGTCATCTGGAGGTACCACTAACGGCGGCTCCGCTACGTTCAGCGCGGCTGCGAGTTCGTCAATCGCTGCAGGCTTTGTAAGCAATTCCTGCACTTGCGCATCCTGGAGCATCGTCTTGAGTTCGGCATCCGTTTTCAGCAGCATTACGAAGGCCGGGTCTATCCCAGGCACGAACTGCGTGAGCAGATCCGGTTGGTTCACGACGAGCGTGATAGTCCCCGGATTCAGGATGTTCTGAATTTCCGGATCCTTAAGCCCCTCCAAGACAGCCGGCAGGATTTCTTGAATGTCCTCCCGTTGCAATGTCTCGCTGTATTTTTCCAGTACCTGTTCGGCGAGCGAGGCATCCTGTGCGAAGGCAGTGCCTGGCAGCGAACTATGAAAAACACACAATGTAAAAATCAAAAAACAAACGAACGTTCGTTTTTTCATTAACTTATCCTCCTCATGAAGTCTGCGTAAACGCAAGACTCAGACTGAGTTTTCTTTGGATAGACATCTTCGGATGGGAAGCAAACAGACGCGCGGCGCGGCGGCATGTCTATCCAACTATTTTCGGTAGAGTTCAGCAATGTCTGGTTTTGATGCGGTGGCCGCTTCAGAATCCTTCGGTGCTGCGCTCCATTTAAACGTTCCTACCCCAAGAGGCGAGGCATCCTAGGATAGGATTATTATACACGATTCCACGCGCGAAAAGCAAGCAAAAAGTTTCGGTTTGGGCTTCAGCCGCCATCGCTGTCGGCGGCCTGCTCCCCGCGGCTTCTTTCCGCGCCTTAAAAAATTTAAGGTTTCCGCTTAGGCTCCCTATGCGAATACAAAACGTCGCTGGTGTTTCCAATTGTTTCTGAAAACCCCTTGTTTCGGCAGTTCCGCAAGCGTATTTTGCTGTCGGGTTGAAAATTCACCCCTCGTGACAGGTATGATTTTAACAAATGTGCCAAAATTAAGCAACTGTTTTAATCGTTCAATTAAACGAGTGCCGCGAACTTTCTCCCGCGACTCAGCAGGATATCAACAATCAAAATCGTAACAGCATGACATTTCAAGTATATATAATACCACATTTTCCAAGAAATGTCAAGAAAAATTTCAATTTTGTCTCAAGATTCCGAGCTCTGAGCCAATTTTCACTAAACCTTGTTGATAGTTTATCATAAATGCATTAAAATTGTCAAATAAAAAAATCTTTTTCCGCGATGGCATTTATCCCACCATTTTTTCGCCCCACCATTTTTTCGCGATGTGATTTATGCCTTCATCACGGTAGGCGCGGTTTGCAACCGCGCCCATCGGGAACGCGCCATAGCGACCGGCCGAGGCTTATGGCACGATAGCACGCACTTCTGCCATGCGTATCCACGATGCCTCTGGGGTTTCCGTTGTGAGTTGATACCGGAGGCGCGCTTCAATGGTGTCTCCTGCTTGCGCGTCAAAGACAAAGGTTCGCCGCGCGTCGGCTGGGAGGCGATTGGCTTGCGCTTCGGAGAAGGTGTGCCGCGATGTTTGCCGCACGTTCCCCGCCGCTGTAAAAAGCGTGACATCAAGCACGATGACGCGATAGATGTTGCCGGGAAGGAGGTGCCCTGCTTTGTTCTGCAGGGTGACAGTCGCGCTGTTCTCAGTAAAATTGAGATTCAGTGTGGCGGCGCGTTTGAGTTGCGCGACGCTGCGGCTGCCTTGCCATGTATGCTTTCGTCCTGCTATGCTTTCGTAACTCGCCGTGCTTTGCAGGCGTTTCACGGCAGGCATGTGGCAAGTAGCACACGTTTTGTTCTCCGCGGCGAACCTGCTTTCGCGGAAACTGGTAACCAAATCATGCGCTGGGACGCTCGGTTGCCCGTGGCAGGTGGCACAAAGCGGTGTGGGTTCGGTATAGACAGCATTTGTGATATTCGCGTGAAAATTGGTTTCCGCACTTGCCGGAGGGCCGTGCATCGCACCATCGGCATCGAGGTGGCAGACGAGGCAGGAGACACCGGCCTCACGGTGCCGAGCGCGCAGTATCGGCATCTTTCCGATGCCGGTGACGAGGATAGGTTCGGGCGCGTGGCACGCATCGCAGCGGTTCTCCCTGTCGGCGACTTGCGCAGCAGCCGCCTGATAAATTACGTCTGTCCATGCTTGCGCGTGCATCGATTTCTCCCACTCGCGCCAGATAGCAGGATGGCAACTTTTGCACTTTCCCTTCTGAAACGCTTGATATGCGTCGTCATGATGAGTTTTTGTTTCTGCACGCGCATTGCCTCTATCGGCGCGCTTTGACAACGCGATGAATGCCACGAAGAGAAGCGCGAGGCAGACAGATATAGTGAGTGTGCATCGCCGGTTCATCGGTTTTCCTCACATAGGAGCGCGAGCGCGGCTTGCTCACCGCTGTGGATGCAATCCGGAATGCCTATCCCGTGATAGGCGTTCCCGGCGAGAGCAAATCCCGGCAAACGGTTCGCTAGCGTTTCGATTTCGTTGACGCGTTCCTGATGGCCTACCTGATACTGCGCCATCGCTTGTGTGTGTCGGCTAACAAGAGAGAAAATCGGCTCTTTTTTGATGCCGAGTAGGTTCGCGATATCTCGCAATGCTGCTTCTGTCAAGCTGCTTTCGGACGACTCTCGTTCTTTTTGGACAAACGCGCGCAACAATACGTGTTCCGCTGGCGCGCGGTTTTCAAATTTAACGCTGCTAAAGGAACAACCGATAAGGGAAAGTTCCTCAGTTGCCGGCACGACGAACCCCATACCGTTCAGCGGATGCGCTACCTCTTCACGGCGGAATGCGAGGTTAACGGTAGCGGAGGAGGCATAGGGAATCGCTTGGAGTTTTTTGGCAAGGACGGGCGAGACGTTTTCACATAGGATGCCTGCTTGTGGTGCCGGCAGCGCAATGCAGAGGAGTTCCGCCTCAAGGATTTCGCCATCTGCGAGGGATACTTGCCATCCGGTTCCGCTTTTTCGCTGCTGAAGCCTTGTAGCACGGGTGTTCAGATGGAGATATGCCCCGGTTGAACCGTCGTGATGGACAGGTTTTCCTCGCACCTCGGTCAGATGAACTTGCTGTAACCTGTCAACGAGTGTCTGCATCCCGGCGGTGAATGAGAGAAAGAGACTGTAGCGCGGTCCGCTGGTGCCGCTCGCCGTTTTTGCCTGCCGTTTTTGCGCGAGAAGTGCTTTGATGATACTGCCGTGTGCCCGTTCCATCTCCAAAAAGCGCGGAAACGTCGCCTTGAGGCTCAAATTTTCTGCATCGGAGGTGTAGATGCCACCTATCATGGGTTGCGCCATCCGTTCAAACGCCTCAGTGCCGAGTCTGCGCCGCACGAAATCGGCGACGGATTCGTCTGCATCGCCGCCGTTGCTGCGCGGGATGAGGAGCTCAAGTCCCATCCGGAGTTTGCCTCGCCAACTGAAAATGGGGCTCTTGAGGAAGGGTAGCAGCGCGCCGGGTGCCATCATGTAAAAGCCTTCCGGGACCGGGTGCAGTTTTCCGTTTTGGACGACGAAGCTGCGGCGCATTGTAGAATTCGTGCCGATTAATTCATCGGCGAGGCCGAGTTCTTCGCACAGTGCCTTCGCCCACGGTTTAGTGGAGATGAAGGCATCGGGGCCGTGCTCTATCAGGAAACCGTCGCGTTGAGTGGTGTGGATAACACCGCCAATCCTGTCACTGGCTTCAAGCAGTGTGACATGGAGTGGGATACCCCTTTTCTCTGCCTCGCGCGTGAGACGATAGCTGGCGGCGAGGCCTGTAATACCGCCGCCAATGACAATGGCGCGTTTGGGTTGCTGGTTCATGACGAGACGTGGCAACTGGCTTTCCCTCACAGAAGTTTTTCGCAGGCGAGCGCGGCTAACATGTTGATGAACTTCGGATGATTGCCGACGGTGCTTGCGCGGATAAACTCAATCCCGCACTCGGCCGCTGTGGCCTTTGCTTCGATATCCAGATCATAGAGCACCTCAACGTGTTCGCAGAGGAACCCGATGGGTGCTACGACGATGGTTTGAACGTCCGTGTCTTTCTGTTCGCGAATCCAATCGTTGATGTCGGGTTGCGTCCAGGCGACAGGCGTGTTTTCCGCTTGACTCTGGTAGGCCAAGGCGAATTCGGTTTTGCCGAGTTTCTCCGCGACTTTTGCCGTAGTTTCCGCGAATTGCTGCGTGTAAGGCGAGGTTTTCGCCGCCGCTTGCGGAATAGCGTGCGCGGTGAAGACAGGTGTGGCATTTTCTAACGTTCCGTTACATGCTGTTAACATGAGGGCGGCGATGGCACCGATGTATCCTTCGTGCTTCCACCACGGGGCTAGATAGTCAATCTGCGGGCGCGCATCCTCTGGCAAAGCATCGATGCCCTTCTGCACGGCTTGGATATACCATTCCCAGCTGACTTTGGATTGATGCGGTGCCATGATGATGCCCAGTATCTGTTGATGCCCCTTTTGTGCCATCTCGGCGACAACGTCCTTTAAGTAGGGGTTCCAGTGCCGAAATCCTGTGTAAACGGGGAGCGCGACATTTCTGTTCTTGAGGGCGTTCTCCAAGGCGCGCGCCTGCTGGAACGTCAGTTCATTGAAGGGTGAGAACCCTCCCAGTTCGATGTAGTGACTAGAGACATCTTTTATTCTCGGCAATTGCGATTCGGCTGTGCCGACGATTCCTTCGACAAAGCAGTATGCCTCGCTGGGGCAAGTTTCGTATTTTTGGCAGCATCCCGGGGTCGGTCCGCCGAAAGCGACGAGTAGGATGCTATCGTATTTTTTGTCGGACATTTTTTATGCTCCTTAGGATTTACGCATCGCGAATCCAGTAGGCGCGGTTTTCAATCGCGCTATCCAACGCGTGCGCCCAAAACTGTGAGAAGTCAAAGTGCGTCTACCCGTGAAAATGATGAAACGTGCGTAAGGCTTGTTCCTTAGGCGTTGTTTGAAACTGCGCCTACCGGGTGCTAAACCATATTTGCTAGTTGCGCCGGCATGAACCGTGCGTCGGCGGCGATTGCTTTTGCGAAGGCGGCTTTTGCCGCTGCTTCGTTTCCGTTGGTGCGGTGTGCCATCCCGATGCAGAAATATGCCTGCGCGAGTTGCGTCCCCTGAATGCCGAGGGACATCGCTTTGTGAATGGAAACAAGCCCGTCATCGGGTGCATCGCCGTTGCGGTGGGCGGACAGGATTTCGGACTGGCCTCGCAGCAGGTGCGCTGGCGCGTAAGCCGCGTTCAATTCCAAGGCGGTATTGAGGGCCTGTTTTGCTTCGGCGAAGAAGTCGCCTTTCTCAAGCACACTAGACACGGTGCGGGAGGCGCGTATCAGCAAGCCGGCGTATGCTGTCCATGCCGCTGGCAGTTGCGGATATGTTTCTGTTGCGGTTTTTAAAATCGCGATGGCTAAGCCGAAGTCATTCCCTTCTTCCACTTCTTCCGATGCCTCGCGATATGCGTCAAAATCTGCGAATTCGCGTATTTTCTGGCTAAGACTTTCTGCATCCGCCGCCGGAATAGCAGAGGGTTTGAGGTGCTGCCAACCGGGCTCCATATCATCGATGAGCCCGCGATAGACGCGCAAAATCGCGTAACGCGGTGTACCCCAGACTTCGGCGATATCCCGAATCCAATCGGGAAGGTTCGCCTCGAGTTCTGTCAACAATGCGTTTAACGGCATGCCTTTTTCAAAGCGGTTTCGCACTTCGGTTAGGAAATACGATTCGATTTGAATCAGCAGTTCCATCTCTGCGTCGTGTGCCAAGGGACCGTGCCCTGGCAAAACGTGTTTTGGGGCATAAGTGCGGAGTTCCTTGATGGTGTTTATCCAATCATGGTTCGCCATGAGCCCTTCGTTCATGACAGGTTGCCCGAAAATTGGAAAACTGCCTGTCATGACGGTATCTCCGGATACGATGCATTCCTCTGCCGGAATGCGGATAGCGGTTGCATCGTCCGTTTCCGCTTTGCCCAAGTGAACGAGATGCAGGGGTTGATTGCCTAAATCCAGTTCCATTTCTTGAGCGAACGTCTGCGTTGGAAGCACGGGGGCATCCCCCAGTTTAAAACCGCGCGAGGCGAGAAACGCCTCTTGCCGTGGCGAACGGGATACCATAAAATCCTTTGTCATCTCGCGGGCGACAATTGTTGCCCCGGCTTCGTGAAAAACGGCATTGCCATTGGTATGGTCCCAGTGATAGTGCGTATTTATTGCGTATAAAATCGGTTTATCTGTCACGCTGCGAACGGCTTTGAGCAGGCGGCGCGCCATCACTGGATTCACCTGCGTGTCAATCACCGCGACTCCGTTATCGCCGATGATAACCGTAGAATTGACGACGTTACGGAAGAGATAGACGCGTTCTGTTACTTTGACGAGTTCGCCGTATTGCCGTGGTGCATAAGGGTTTTCCATCGGGCTAGCGCGTTTTGTTCTCATTTGGGTTCCTCTGTCTGCTGCCTGACTGTTTTGGCGGCTCCTAAATCGCCGCGTTCAAAGTGGGGTTGAGTCTACCGGAACGTTTTCGCCGCCTGCACAAAATGTTTGACGTTTTCAAACGGTGTGTCTCTATGCAACCCGTGGCTGAGGTTCAGAATGTGCCCCGTTTTTCCACCTTGTCTTAGGCAGTCGTGGACAGCCGTTGTGATGTCAGCGAAGGTGCCATCGCGGAGGATGTCGTTGTCGACGTTCCCCTGAAAAGCGATGGGATTCTCTGCCGTTTCAGCCCTCGCTTGTGCGAGGTTCACGCATTTCCCGACGCTCAGCACGTCGGCACCGCTTTGATGCATCAAATCAAGTTCCGCGCACTCTTTTGCGAATAGAATCGCGGGGACACTTCGGTTGAGTTCGGCGAAAATTTGCTGATGATACGGCAACACGAACTCTTGATACATTGCCCGCGGCATCACATCGGCGATGGACTCGAACAACTGGACTGTCTGAACGCCCTCGGCGATTTGGTAGTTCAGATAATTGATAGTGGCATCGGTTAAACGGGAGAGCAGTTGATGCGCCAGTTTCGGTGACTCGGTGAGCATCTGAAACACCACTTTTGCCGGAGGCGGCACGGAAGCGGGATTACAAACCGCGCCTACCGGTGTTAATTCGGAACCCTGTTTCATAGGACTTGTGCCGGCGATGAGAAACGCGGCGAGTGTCATCGGCGCGCCTGCGAAGCCGATGAGCGGCAGCTCTCCATCCAACGTTTCTCGCAGTGTGCGGATAACCTTTCCCGTGAAAGCCAGTTGTGTGGGCGCGTCGTTGAGAGGTTGAAGTGCTTCCACCTGCTCACGGCTACGGATAGGTTCACTGAGAACCGGACCGGGGGTAAACCGAAAATGCGCGCCCATCGGGCATAGCGGCGTAAGGATGTCTTTGTAGACGATAATTGCGTCTACACCGATGCGCTTCGGCAACAACGAGATTTTGACTGCCCATTCCACGGCGGTATCTGACATCGGAACGGGACAGGTGCGGAAGAGGTGCTCCAGCGGCAGATTTATCTCCTCTCGGATGCGGCGATACCCCGGGTCTGAGCGGCCTGCCTGTCTCATCATCCAGACAGGCACTCTATCGACAGGTAAGCGGCGTGCGGCGCGCAAAATCCGGTCATTTTTTAACGGCGGTATCGGTGTTGCGAGTGATGTTCGTTCTTTCTTGAGCATAACGTGTTGTTAGTCTGCCTTGAGTTTTCCCCAGGTTGTTGCCAATTTTCCATTCGGTTCTACGGGAGCAACGCCGAGCACTTTTCCTACACCCTCGTCCATGAGGGTTTTCAGTTCTGCCTCGCTCAGCGTGTCGTTGAACATCGCTACGTCATCGATGATGCCTTTGAAGTAGCCGCCGTCGCAGCCGTGTCCTGCCGGACAGAGCCCGCTTCCGATGAGGAGTCCTTTCTCTGGCTCGCCGACTTGGTTCGGTCCCTTTGATTTGAATTCTCCATCAATGTAGAGTTCGTATTCCGTGCCGTTGTAAATGCCCGCGATAAAATACCATTCATTTGGTGCGTTGAGCGGGGTTGTCGCGGCAGCGCAACCTGCTTGACAACTTTTAAATTCAAAATTGCCGCCGTTCCAGAATTCAAACCACCAATTCGCGCCGCCGCCATCGCCCGGGTTGCCGTTGGCGATGACGAGAGTGGCGGAGCCTTTTCCTGCTGGGTTATTCCCACCGACAGCAGTGGGGTGCATCCAGAACGTAACAGTGAATACCTCCGGGTTAAACAAGGGTGAGGGAGCGATTTCGACGTAGTCGTCTTTCCCATCAAAGACAACGCCTTGCCTGAATTTGCCTGCGTCCCATTTCGCGCCTTCTTTCAGTTCGCCATCGTTTCCATTGCCGGATAAGTCGGCGACGGTTTTGCCTTTTCCCTCATCAAAGAGCCAGATGCCGACGACGGTACCCGGGTCGATTTTGGCATGACTGACTGCCGCGCAGGTGACGAGACACACGGCGAGTGCGATGCCTATCGTTTTCCGTATGAGACATTTCATTTGCGAGCGTCCTCCTTTTGGTGGCGTTCAATAAATTGTCGGAGTTTGACGAAACTTTTGACGTTTTTCATGATGCGTCCGCTTTCGCGTTCTTCCAGATAGAGAAAAAAGCCCATGAAATAGAGACTCGCCAGGAAGAGGGTGAACCCGGCGAAACAGCGCGCCATCGCCCAGTAATCAGACCGGAAGCTGAGATAAGGTGCAACGGTGGGTGTATCACTTGTCGTCTCTTGTTGCCATTGAACAGAGACGAAGTCGCCTATCGCCGTTATCCCGAGTGAGAGAAAGACTATTGAAAGGACAAAAACGATGAAGAATGGGATGCCCATGGCATGTTCCTCACGGATATGATTCGTCAAAGAGCTGCGGGGGTGCGGATGAAATCATTGCAACCCGCTGGCGCGCGTATTCGCAGTAATCCGGATTAATGTCATAGCCGATGTAGTGTCTGCCGAGCCGTTTGCAGGCGACTGCCGTTGAACCCGAACCCATGAACGGATCTAACACCAACGCGCCGATGGGGGTGAGCAGACGTAAAAACGCCTCCACAATTTCTACGGGGTAGATAGCCGGGTGCTTGCTTCCTTTGACAGCGGCTACCGGCGTTTCAATCACATCGCGCTTGATTTTGTTGCCGTGCATACGGATAATCGTAAATCCTTTGTGCTTCAGTTGCAGCGTGCGTCCACCGATTTGTCCACCGAACGGTTCCGCGTGAATGCCGCGGATCTTCATGCGGAAACTGTGTGTTTTGCCGCACTGCACCTCTTGGATGACTTCGGTGAGGGAGTGCCGGGCATCGGTTTTCTCCGCGTCCGACAAATCGGATTGCGCGATGAGCTCAAAATAGCGTTGTCCGACGTTCGTTCCCACCTTTTTGCGCGAAGGCTTCGGATGCGGCTCTTCCGCTAAAAATCCGTTGCGCTCGTAGAAATAGTCGTCCGACTTGACGAAGTGGAAGAACGGTTCTGTGCTACTGACTAGCCGACGGCGAAACTGCCGCGGTGTCGGATTGCTCTTCACCCACGTGATTTCGTTCACTAGTTTCACCAGCCCCGTTTCTGTCGCGGCGAGCGCGAACCGATAGGGGACGAGGAGCAGGTTGCTGTCCTGATACTTATCACCGACGTTAAAGACGAGACTGCCATCGTCTTTCAGCACGCGCACGCATTCGCGGAAGAGGCGCAGCAGCGTCTCAAGATATGCCTCGACGCTTGTCTCATTCCCCATGCCGCCTCCACCGTAGTCGCGCTGCTGAAAATAGGGGGGTGAGGTGATTACCAATTGGACGCAGTCAGCCGGCAATCGCTGAATGAGTTCCAGATTATCGCCGCAAAGAACCTGGTCGAACGGTAAATTGTCTTTAATGTGTGACATGCATCCGATGTCCTTCTTCGTTTCGCCGGGGATGTTCGGGCCCAGCATGCGAGCCCGAACGACAGAAGTTCCGAGTGGATTAGGCGGAGACTTTCACTAACCCCTTGGTGCAGCCATCTTCGCGATTGCGCACCTTCGTTATCCCCTCCACGAGTGATTCCAAGGGGAACTCATGGCTGATGATTTTGTCCATGTTGACATCCCCGCTGGCAATCAGTCGAACCGCCTCTTCCCACGTATCAGGCGCGAGCCACGAGAAACGGAGAGTTTTGTCCATAAGAATGGTATCCAAAATGGGCACCTGCATCACATCGGTATCGCCGGGGAGTCCGAAAATGACGACTGTGGCGTGCCGGCCGGTGACTTCCAAGGCGGTATGAATAGCATCCAGCGAGCTCGTGGCTGTGATAGCCCGGTCTGCCAATTCACCATCGTTGAGTTCCTGAATTGTGGCACCTAAGTCGGCGACATAGTGCGGCGAAGCGGTATCTTTGACGTTGACAACCACGTCCGCGCCGAGTGCCTTGCCGACATCCAGCCGGTAATCGCGCGTTCCAACGAGCAGGACGTTTTTCAAGCCGCGGCTCTTCAACACCTGCACCATCATCAATCCGATAGGGCCGGGACCGAAAACGACAGCCGTCTGTCCTTCTTCAGCATTGAGGTTGTTTACGGCGTATAACCCGCAAGCGAGGGGTTCGGTGAGCGCACCCTGGTCATAGCTGACGTTATCGGGTAGCCTCACCGTCCAGCGATAATCAGAGACGGCGTATTCTGCGAACCCGCCATCAACGCCGACTCCAAGCACGCGCTTTTCTGGACATAGGTTTGATAACCCTTTTTTGCTCCAGTGCGAATTCGGGTTGGATTGGACTGGGTTGACGACGACTCTGTCACCGACTTTAAACCCGCCATCGTTTGCGGCTTCGCTGCCGACTTTAACGACTTCGCCTGTGAATTCGTGTCCGAGAATAAGCGGTCCCTTTCCGTCCGAGGTTTCGAGGGAACTGTTACCGAAGTAGTAGGCGACATCCGAACCACAGATACCGACGGAACGGACTTCGACTAACAAATCGGTGTCGCTCGCTTGCGGCATAGGACGCTCTTCCAGACTCATTTTTTCCGGTTCATAGAAAATTTGCGATTTCATGGGTGCCTCCAAAGTTAAAGTTGTGCTAAAAGTTATTTTAGCATATCTCATTTTAATTCGCAAGAACTTTTTTCATAAGACAGTGCCATTTAGTTTTCTGTTGTCGCTGCCGATGAAACATTTTTCTGGTAGGCGCGCTTTGAAAGCGCGTCAATGGTTGGTGCTGCGGCCTTGTTCACAAAACAAACCGCATTTCCAATAGCAACAATCGGCTACAGAATTCGCCGATGAAGACGGTAAGGATGGCGATGAAGAGGAAGCCTGTGGCGGCGCGCGTTGCGCCGACGGCATCTATCGCTACTGATTTATCGCGCAGGCAATCCCAGGTGATGAAATAGAGGAACAGCGTCCCGCCGAGCCCGATGAGGAGCCGCATGCTAAAAATGAGATGATAATAGAGATTGAAGGGGACAACGTCGGTGGATTTCCACCGCAAAAAGAGGGCGAGGCCGAAGAGGCAGGTTGTCCCGATAAGGGAAGCGAGCAAAACGCTGTTGAACCGCTTGAGGTAGTGAATCGGCAAGTCTGGGGTGACGAGGTACCAGTGTCCGAACCACATGCCGCTGTTGACAGCACCGAGTAGCGTGGCGGCAGACAGGAATTGCGCACTGAAGAGCAGGTAACTGGCAACGCCGTTTTGCCCGATGAGAAACGCCTCACTCGGAATCACTTTGAGGTAGCGGATGGGACTTAAAAAGAGAACGACTCCGCCGCAGAGGAGCGCGATAAAAAAAAGGATACGCGTGAAGAGGGGTGAGTTGAACCACCAACTCAATGTCCAGAGGAGGACGCTGACGAAAAAGAGGAGGGTGAAGAGCGACTCGGTGTTCGGCGATGCCGTGAAAAAATGGCGGAGGTTCACTTCTTGGTGGTGAATGGAGAGCATTGCGCATCGGGCGAAGCCGATGACTAGGAGGTAGATGCCGCCCATCAAACGATAAAAGTTCGCGCCTACCAATCCTTGCGGGACAAGAAGGAGGAGCGCGACACCACCGACAGCAAGTTGACTGAAGACGAGGTAGAAAACCTCAACGATACTGAACATGGAGTGTCTGCCTCATCTGGTGGTATCGCACGAAGGAGAGAGTGGGGTGGCATGCGCGCTGTGCCTCGCGCATGCCTCGCGGAAGCGGCTAGAGGATTTCCACGACGGCACCCAGTTCTTCGAGCTGTGCCTTCGTCTTCTCCGCCTCTTCTTTGCCGACACCCTCTTGGATGACGACAGGCGCGGATTCGACCTTCTCCTTGGCTTCCTTCAGTCCCAGTCCGGTAATCGCGCGGACCTCTTTGATGACAGGAATCTTCTTCGCACCGAAGTCTTTGAGCTGAACATCAAATTCCGTTTTCTCTTCCTCTTCGGCGGTTTCCTCTTCGGCGGCAGCGGCGGGCATCATCCCCGGCATCGCCATCATCGGCGAAGCGGACGCACTCACACCGAACTTCTCTTCTAACGCTTTGACCAGCTCTGACAGTTCCAATACCGTCATATTGCTGATCTCTTCAATCAGCTGTTCTATATTTGCAGCCATCATCTAGCTCCTTTCTTGAAAAAATTAGGCGTTTTCAGCCTCTCGTTTTTGCTCGGCAACCTGGGTTAACACCGAGGTTACTTGGCGTATCGTTCCACTAAGGACATTCACCATTCCCTTGACAGGCGAACCTTGTTTCAAGACCTGGGCGAGTCCGGTGAGTGGGGCCCCTATGCATCCGACGGTTCGCGCAATCATCACGTCGCGTGACGGCATATCCTTGAGGGCCTCAACGCCCGCTGCGTCGATAACCTGCGTGCCAAGGATGCCGCCCTTAATCGTGAAACTTTCGTGTTCGGCATGGAAGGCGAGAAGGGCCTTCGCCGATGCGGCCGGGTCATTGCTTGTCGCAAGGGCCGTGTTGCCTTTGAGATAAGGTGCTAACCCGTCAATGCCTCTCTCTTGCGCGACAACGTTGATTAACGTGTTTTTACAGACTTTGTACTGGACCTCGGCGGCGCGTAAACTATTCCGAAGTTCGTTCGTTTCTGCGACGCTCAGGCCCTGAAAGTCTGTGAGCAGAATCACATCCGAGTTTTCAAAGAGCTCGCGGATTTGTTCTGCCTGCTGAACGTTCGCCTGATTCGGCATGTGTCAGCTCCTTCGTATTCCGTATCGCGGCCCGAAGACCGCGGCGACAAGGGAGGGATTTGCACGCCTCCCCGGGGTTTTGCAAATAAAAAGCCTCCAAACGGGTGGAGGCTCAGCGCACGGGGGATGAAATCACACCGGGCGTGCAACTTGCGTGAGCACGCTGCGGTTTCCATCCTCGTCAAGCCTCGGTAGGAAATTAAGCCTGTGGCCCCTACTGTCTACGACTCTATTCTATCGTTCATGCTGCCCGTAGGCGCGGTTTCAAACCGCGTCTACCAGCGCGTGGATTATGATGCAAATTGCTGTGCATCGATGCGGACACCGACACCCATCGTTGAGGAGATTGCAACGCTCCTAATATACCGCCCCTTGACAGAGGACGGCCTTGCACCGACGAGCGCACGCATCACGGCGTTGAGGTTATCCTTCAGCTGTTCCTCCTCAAACGAGACTTTGCCGATGGGGACGTGAACAATGCCGGAGGAACGTTCCACTCGATATTCAATCTGTCCGGCTTTGATGCTTTGGAGTGTCTCGGCGACATCCATAGTGACGGTACCGGCTTTTGCGTTGGGCATTAGCCCGCGTGGGCCGAGAATTCTACCGAGTTTCGGCATCACGCCGCGCATCAAGTCCGGCGTGGCGATGGTGGCATCGAAGTCAAGCCAGCCATCCACAATTTTATCCACTAATTCGTCGGTGCCGACGAAATCCGCGCCTGCTTCTTCTGCCTCGCGTGCTTTATCGCCTTGGGCGAAGACGACAACGCGCACCGATTTCCCGGTACCGTGCGGCAGCGCGACGGTGCCGCGGATATTCTCTTCTGCCTTCCGGGCATCTACACCGAGGCGTGATGCCAAATCGACGGTTTCATCAAACTTCGTGGCACTCGTCTTTTTCACGAGCGAGATAGCTTCATCAACCGTGTAAAGTTGATGTCTGTCTACCTGCGCTTTCAGCGCGCGATATCGTTTCCCTTTTTTCGCCATGTCGCTATTTCCTTGCGGGGTGCCGCGTGTCTAACCGATTGTCAACCCCATGCTGCGGGCGGTGCCTTCTACCATCCGCATCGCGGCTTCTAGATCGGTTGTGTTTAAATCGGGCAATTTTGTCTGCGCAATCTCGCGAATCTGCTCTGCCGTAACAGACGCAACTTTCGTCCGGTTCGGTTCGCCAGAACCTTTCGCGATTTTCGCCGCCGATTTCAGCAAAACCGACGCAGGCGGCGATTTCACAACGAACGTAAATGACCTGTCGCTGTAACAGGTGATAAGGGTGGTTACCACCATCCCCGTTTGGTGCTGCGTTTGCGCGTTAAAGGATTTGATGAACTCCTGCAGATTAATCATATAGGGCGCAAGACTAGGACCGACCGGCGGCTGCGGCGTTGCCTGCCCGGAGACTAATTGGAGCTTCACTTCTCCTGATACTTTTTTTGCCATGCGTTCATTTCTCCTTCACGGAAACGGTTCGGCTGATACCAGAATGTCTTTGGACTTACAACCTTTCCACTTCTAGGAAGCCCAGTTCAACCGGCGTTGAGCGTCCAAATATGGTAATGCTGAGGCTTAACCGTTGGCGTTCCATGTCGATGCCCTGAATTTCGGCAGGGAATCCACTGAAGGGCCCGTCAATCACCTTCACTTCGTCGCCCACATCGAATTCAATAACCGGTGTTGGGGGCTGTTCTTCTTCTAACGTTGCCATACTCAGCATCGCCTGAACGTCATCTTCGTCCAACGCGGTTGGCCTAGCGTTGGGCCCCAGGAAATTCATCACCCCGGTAGTCTCTTGAATGAGGGACCAGCTTTTCTGTCCAACCTGGGGTTCCACATAGGGGCCCAGTTCGTGCAGTGTGTTGATGAGGACGTATCCGGGATAGGAGGGCCGCGAGCTCACTTTGCGCTTGCTGTCTTTCACCTCAACGACTTCAGTGAGTGGCACTTTCACTTGGAGGATTTCGTTTTGCATGCCTTCGCGCGCTACCATGTTCTCCAGGTTGAGTTTCACCTTATTTTCGTGTCCGGTGTAGACCTGGACAACGTACCAGTGTCCATCCATATTCATGCCGTTACCCCTCCCTCAACGGATGAAAAGTGCCCGGAGAAATGCCAACCCGAACCCGTTTCCGAACGGTGCCTCTAGGCTGAGAGCGAATTGGCTCACGAGGACAAAAACTAGCGGGACACAGGCGACGACGGTTGCAAGTGTCCCGTGACTCTCCCAATTTCGCGAGAGAGAAAAGATGCTTATCGGGAGCACGACGAGCAAGAGGAGGAAAATCGGATTGTTCCATGCGGGTGCCCCGGCGTTTCCATCGACTAAAAAGATGAAGAGGCCTAACAAGGCGCAGCCCACGATGACGGTGATGGTGCTTCCCTGCACTTCTTTCGCGTCAGGTTTAGACACCTTCTGCCATTCCAAATTGATTCCGTGAAGATAACTTTTGATGCGAGCAATCATAATAAAAAGGCAGGCCAGGAGGGATTCGAACCCCCAACATTCGGTTTTGGAGACCGACGCTCTAGCCGTTGGAGCTACTGGCCTACATGCTATTTTGTCGTGTTAAGAAACGCGTTAGCGCGTCTCCTTATGCTGTGTATGCTTGCGGCAGAACCGGCAGTATTTTTTCCGTTCATACCGCGCGGGATGCGTTCGGCGGTTGCGCGTAGTGACGTAATTCCGCTGTCGGCAATCATCACAAGCTAATGTTACAATATCTCGAGGCATTGTTGATACCCTGTTCGGCGCGATTTGCACGCCGCTGCATGCACCGCGCCAGATATAAATGGAGCCGACGACCGGGATTGAACCGGTGACCTCGTCCTTACCAAGGACGCGCTCTACCTACTGAGCTACGTCGGCAAACCGGAAAATGTCAACGAGCGGGAGACGGGATTTGAACCCGCGACACATGGCTTGGAAGGCCAATGCTCTACCAGCTGAGCTACTCCCGCGCAAAGTGCGCTTACTAAAAAAAACGATGGGGGCGGATGGATTTGAACCACCGTAGGCATTGCCAACAGATTTACAGTCTGCCCTTTTTGACCACTCAAGCACACCCCCGTATTTGATTATGAAAGCTGACGAGAGGAATCGAACCTCCAACCTAGTGATTACAAATCACTTGCTCTACCATTGAGCCACGTCAGCGATGACGAGGAACTTGTCTCATAAAACCGATGCTATTTTTATGAGAAAGTCTCTACGTAATTATACCCAATTTTTTCGCGTTTGTCAAGAGAAAATTGAACGCTATTGCGTCGGCACGATTTCCGGCATGCGTCCGTGCCGCTAAAGCCCTTCTTCCGGTTCGACATCTTCCGGTTCATCTTCCTGGGCGAGGTAATCTTCTTGGAAATCGCGCCAGTCATCGTCGTCTGGAGTTTTCATCAGTTCTTCAAACATTGAGGAGAAATCCACAGACGGCACTTTCGCGGTGCCTTTCTCATATTTGATTGCCCCGTCAACCAATTCCTGGGTGGCAATGATAACGAGTTTCTGCCGGACACCGACAGAGCCGGTAGGCAATCCTTGCGTATTTAAGTGGCGCGCGCGCTGTGCGATAGCGTTCACCGCTTGATATTTATTATAGTTTTCGTTATCCTTTTCCAAGTCTTCGTGGTAAACAACTGTCATTCTGCTGCCTCCAACATAAATGCGCAGCTAGAATATAGATGCGCAAATTCCCAAACGCAATTATAATTATACCCAATTTTTCTCCGAATGTCAAATTAAAATGCGAAAAAAGTTGACAAACGCGCAAAAAAGTGGTAAAATTTAGGATAAAACTGATAAATTGACTTTTTTGTGCGGGCAAAGACTGCGCGCATCGCGCAATTTCGCCCGTTTTTCCTTAAGGACAGCCGTATGGACACAACGATTCAACCTATTTTACAAAAATCGCTCGCCGGTGAGCGTTTGGATTTCGACGAGGGTGTGACGCTTTTCAAAAGCCATGATCTCCTCGCTTTGGGGCATGCCGCCGATATGGCGCGCCAACGCAAACATCCGGAAGGCTACGTCACCTACATCGTTGATAGGAACATCAACTACACGAATTGGTGCTATGTCGATTGCGATTTTTGCGCCTTTTACCGGCACCGCCGCGACCCGGGTGCCTATGTCATGGAACGCGAGGAACTGGGACAGAAAATCCAGGAGACGCTGGATTTGGGCGGCGAGCTCATTCTCATGCAAGGCGGCTTGCATCCGAAACTCAAATTGGGCTGGTATGAAGAGCTCCTCCGCTGGATTAAAGCGAACTATCGCATCCACATCCACGGCTTCTCGCCGCCCGAACTGGACTGGTTCGCGAAAATTAACCGCATGCCGCTCCGTGATGTGCTCATCCGTCTGCGCGATGCAGGACTTGATTCTATCCCCGGCGGCGGTGCCGAAATTTTAACCGAGCACGCGCGCAACGAGATTAGCCCGAAAAAATGCACCGCCGATGAATGGCTAGAAGTGATGCGGCAGGGCCACCTCGTCGGGCTCAAGTCCAGTGCCACGATGATGTATGGGCATGTGGAGACTTATGCCGAACGCGTGGAGCATCTCGTCCGGCTGCGCGATTTACAAGACGAGACAGGCGGGTTCACGGCGTTTATCTGCTGGTCCCTCCAGCCGCACAACACAGGGCTGGCGCACATCCCGCCTGCCGGCAGTTTTGAATACCTCAAAACCTTGGCGATTTCCCGACTGTTCCTTGATAACTTTGACAATTTCCAGTCTTCGTGGGTGACGCAGGGCCCGAAGATCGGACAGCTCTCGCTCAAATTCGGTGCCAACGACATGGGCGGCACGATGATAGAGGAGAACGTTGTCAGCAAAGCCGGCACCGTCTACTGCATGCCGATTGAGGAGATCGAACGGACTATCACCGAGTTGGGGTATACGCCTAAACGCCGCAATTTCTTTTATGACTACCTTAATTGAAGCGGCCCCGAGAGATGAGACATGCAGACGCAATTCAAAGTTTTCTCCCGGTAGGCGCGGTTTCAAACCGAGCCTACCGGCGTGGGAGCACGGTTGAAAAGCGCGCCTACCTATCGGAGGTTTGAGCGTTTAACGGTAATCTGGATGGATCCATGGGTTGCTCTGCTTCTTTCGCGCGGCGAGCCAATTCAGATACGCCTCCCGCTTTTTCACCTGAATGAGTGACTGACGATGCCGCGTCTGCTCATCGGTATCCGTTTTGAACGTTTCCAAGTCGGGCTCCTGCCGTTCGGTGAGTTGGATGATGTAGACAGAACTATCGCCTTTGAGCGGACCGCGGATTTCATCTAGCTTCATCAGGAACGCGGCGAACATCGCCTCATCGGAATTACCCATACCACTAATGTAGTGGCTGTTAGCAGCGCGCGCGAACAGGTTGCTCTCTTGCACGGAGAGCCTGTCTGCCTCAAGGCCTTCGGGTGCCTGATACTTCTTCAGCAGGGCATCAAGCGATTCGTCGGCAGCGCGTTGATTCATGAGGTTTTGCGCGTCTGCCACGGCGCGTTCTTTTGCCTTCTTTTTTCGCACGTCTTCGATTACCGTTGCTTTTATCTCGGTGAAAGGCGGGATTGCCGCCGGTTTTTTCTCAAGCACGGTAGCGATAAAAAACGCTTCAATGTCCCCGTTTGATTTTTTGCCCTCCACCACTTTAATCACGCCGACTTCCGTGTCAAAGAGTGCTTCGGTGAGCCCGCGGTAACTCCATATCGGCCCGATGTTCGGAATCGTTGTGGCATCGCTGCTGAAGAGTCCGGTTTCCTGCGCCTCGAGTGCTTTCTCTTTATATGCATCGAGTGTGAGCGCGGTATCATAATCGGTAATCTCTACTTCATAGAGCAGGTCTGTCGCCAGTTCCCGTGCTTCTTCAGTGCCCCGAATTTTCACCAGTTTTTGCTGGATGTCATACTGCACCTGGTCAAACGGTTTTGTTTCGGGGGGTTTCTTCTCCTCTAATGTGATAATATGATACCCGTATTGCGTTTCGACAAGTTCGCTGACTTCGCCGGGGTTCAGGGTGTCAAAACACGCTTCTTCAAAGGGTTTCACCATGTCGCCGCGCGCGAAATAGGCACCGGGCGGCAGGTTTGGGTTGGAGCCTGTTAACGCGCCGCCTTGGCTGGCAGAGGGCCCTTCCGAATGCTTCTCCGCGAGTTCGGCAAATGTGGTGCCCTTGGCGAGTTCATCGTTCACCGTCTTGAGGAGTTCCTCGGCAGCTGTCTTCACTTCGGCTTTCTGTTCGTCGGTGGCACTGTCGGGGAATTTTTTCAAGATATGCCGTGCTCTCACTGCCTCCACCGTCGTGAATTCTCTCGGATTTTCGTCGTAGTAGGTTTGGACATCTGCTTCGGTGACATAATCCGCCGGGGTGACTTTGATAAACTTGACGTTCACCTGTTCTTCTTCCTTATAGATGTCGCGATTCGCCTCAAAGTGTGCTTCCGCTTCAGCGTCGTCCACCTCAATGCCCGGGGTGTAATCGGCGTGTCGGAATTCGATGAACTTCAGTTTTGCCTTGTCCGCCTCAATCCGAAAATCTTGTTCGATTTCGGTATCCGTTACCAATTCGAGGTTTTGGATGGTATCGCGCAGTGTTGTTGCGCTGAGTTGTAAGCGAACGCTTTGCGCGTAAATATCTTCAAAGCCGCGTTGTTGGTAAAGGTTGTAAAGACTTACCCTGTCGGCATCGCTGCGGATGTAGCGTTCTACTTCGGCATCGCTCACGGTTGCGCTGCTGAGGATAGTCTGCTGAATCCATTGTTCGATGACTGATTTTTGCGTTTCCCCGCGGTCTGGTTCACCGCCGAATCGCTGCTGGTTTCGTGCGGCGCGCATTGCGTCTGCGACGGCGCGCTCAAAATCCCCGCGCGTGACTTCGGCATCGCCCATGCGTAGGACGACTTCTGCCTCGGGGCCACCGCTACCGCCCTGTGAGTTGTTGTAAAGCAGCACGGTGCCTACTAGGAAGACGATGGCGATTACCCACATAAAGAGTTGCGCGATAAATTTTTCCCGTAAAAAGATAATCATTGCTGAAAGGTATCTCCTGATCGAGTGCTATAGAACTTCCATATTAATAGTATACACGAAACTTGGGCAAATGTCAAATTTTTTATCCAGAGCCATTCTGGAGCAGGATTTTCAGGATCTGGAGCAGGATTTTCAGGATTTTCAAGATTTCCAGGATTTAAGTGCTGCTTTGCTTGCTGGCCATTTTTGAGCAGGATTTTCAAGATGTTCAAGATTTTCAGGATGAGGTGTGCCTCTTCGCTTGACAACGGTTCCGGTGAGAAGTAGGAGAGCCCTCCCGGTCTTGATGGGGGCCGTATCTCTTGAGAGATGGCACATGCTGGCCGCTCGCATAGAGACTTGAAAGTTCGCAAAAATTGCATGCCGAGAAATTATTTTGATAAAAAATTTGACTATTTTCTAAAATCTGAGTATACTAATTGAAAAAAACGCGCGCAAGGAATTTTCGCGATGCAAATGCAGGGCGTAACCGATTTCAATCTGAAATATACCCTTGAGTCGGGGCAGTCGTTTCGATGGCACCGCGTCGAAGATGCCTATTACGGTGTTGTGGAGGGACGGATACTCAAGTTGAGTGCAACTGAAGTAGGACAACACGGAATCACCTTGTCGGTTGCGAGTTCCGCTACCGAGGATGTCGCGCAGTTAACGGCTTTTCTGCGCCATTATCTTGACATTGAACGCGACGTGCCTAGCATTCTTGCCGCCGTTGATACCGATGCCTATATCCATCGCGCTATCCAGCGATTGTGGGGGATGCGCATCCTGAATCAAGAACTTTGGGAGACACTCGCGTCGTTCATTTTATCGCAGAACAACAACGTGCCGCGGATTCGCGGCATTATCCGCAGGCTTTCCGAACGTTTCGGCGAGAAACTGTCGCTGGAGAGTTACGTTGATTACAGTTTCCCTACCGCGGCTGCCCTCGCTGCAGCAGAGATTGACGCGCTCCTCGCTTGCGGTACCGGCTACCGTGCGGCTTACTTAAAAGGTGCGGCGCAAGCTGTCGTGAGCGGTGAACTCTCGCTCACGAAACTGAAAGCGTTGCCCTATCCGGAAGCGAAGCGCGAATTAATGCACCGCAAAGGCATCGGCGAGAAGGTTGCGGATTGTATTTGTCTTTTTTCTCTCGGACACTTGGAAGCACTGCCGATTGATGTATGGATAAAGCGGATTTTTGAGACGCTGTATCTCCGCAGGCAGGCCACGCCGCGCGAAATCCGTGAGTTTGCGCAAACCTATTTCGGCGCGGGTGTCGGATACGCGCAGCAGTATCTTTTTCATTACGTGCATGAATGTCCGAATTGGGCTGATGATGAGCATTTGTCGCTCATTTCCCAGGAATTTCGGTAGGTGGGACATCCTTGTCCCGAAGCGAGTGCTAGACTGCCGGGAGGTCTCTCCTACTGCAGCGCGATGCTTGAATAGTCATTGAGACTGGGGGTTTCGCTTACTGCGACAAGGCGATTACATCTAAATAATAGGAGGCACTATGTCTGAATCACCTGAAAAAAACGTTGTTGCCCTTTTGGAAGAACACGTTGAGCTCGCTATTGCGACGGTTCAGAAATTGAGGGCGGAGAAGTTGGAGCTTGAGGCTGAAATCGCGCGGCTCACCAGCGATGTGCTGCAGCGCGATGCGCAGATTCAAGAATTAGAGACTCGCAACAGCAATCTGAACGAGGCTTACGAGTTGGAGAAGTTAACGGCGCAGGAGGAACGCGCTGGCATTCGTCAGCGGCTTGAGGAGTTAATGGCGGTCCTCGCTGACACCAGTGAAGCCGGAGAGAATGATACATCGGTATCCGTGGATGAAGAAGCGGAAGAAGGTATCGTCTTTGCACCGGATGAGGAAGCGGAAGAGAACATCGTTTTCAAGCCGCGGCCCGTTGCATCCGTTGCATCGGCGGCGGAGTCCACCGAATCGGTTAAAACGGAGGATACCGAGGCATAAACTTGTGCGCGTCTTAGTTCTCTCCCACTCCTATATCATGCGCCCGTATCGGCGGAAATTCGCGCTCATCGCGGAGAAACCTGATGTCACGCTGCGCGTGATTACACCGGCACGGTGGTATGAAAGTTTCCAGGAGATTGTCTTTGAACCGGACGCTAACACGCGCTGTGAGGAGTTTCCGTGCCCTATCCGATTTTCTGGTTACGGCAGCCGCTTCTACTACCGGCATGGCCTGAAGCCCCACTTCCGCGACTTCCAACCGGATATCGTCCATCTGGAAGAAGAGGCGTGGAGTCTCAACGCCTTACAGACGGTGCGGTTGAAACGGAAGTTCTGTCCAAATAGCCGTTTTATCTTCCGCACGTCGCTGAGCATCCCGACGAAGCAACGCTTTGGTGTTTTGCCTGTCTGGATAGAACGGCGCGTGTTTCGGGAAACTGAACTCGCCTTTCCGCTCAGTGAAAACGCCGGTGAGATTTTAATCCAGCGCGGTTACACAGGCAGACAGGTGCCGTTTCCAAATGGCGTTGACACGCGCCTTTTTCATCAGATTGATGTAACGGAACTCCGAGATTCGCTCGGGCTCGCCGACTGTTTTGTCGTGGGATATGTCGGCAGACTTCTGCACATGAAGGGGGTAGATACGCTGATAGACGCAGTGGCGCGCTTGCAAGGCACTCCCTACAAACTTTTAATTGTTGGGCAAGGGGATGATGAACCGATGCTCCGCCAAACGGCGGAAACACTCGGCATCGCCGACCGGATTGTCTGGATGGATGCCGTGCCACCGGAAGAGGTGCCGGCCTATATAAATTGTATGGACGCGCTCGTCCTGCCATCCCGAACCACGCCGACGTGGGTGGAATTCTTTGGCAGAGTCTTGATTGAGGCGATGGCGTGTGGAGTGCCTGTCATCGGCTCCGATTCCGGCGAAATTCCGCACGTTATCGCCGATGCAGGACTCGTTTTTCTGGAAGAGGACGCAGCCGCTTTAGCGGCGTGCATCCATCAACTTGTTCATGATGATGCGCGCCGCGCGCAGCTTATCCAGCGCGGGTTAACACGGGTGGAAAATTTTACGTGGGAGACAATTGCCGAACGGACGTATCAGGAATACAGGCGGTTGCTTGAGGGGTGAAATAGGATGCAAGCGTTCCCGGTAGGTGCAGTAGTACTTAACACCAATACTGTAGTCATCGCCAACGGCGATGACGGGTTACGCAGAAAAACGTCCTCGCACCGGAGATGTCCGCCGAACGCCTTGCGAACAACAAAAAATCGCCAACGGCGATGACGGGTTACGAAGAGAAACGTCCTCGCACCGGGAATGTCCGCCGAACGCCTTGCGAACAACAAAAACGTCTTGCGAACAACAAAAAAATGCCCCCGACTGGACTCGAACCAGCATGCCAATTAAGGCACAGGCCCTCAACCTGCTGTGTATACCAAATTCCACCACAGGGGCATTCTGATATTAATTATACCACATTCCGGCGGCAATGTCAAATTTTTTTGTGATTTTTTCACTTTTTTGCTAAATTTCGCCAAATTGTAAGGGCGGATAGAGACATCCGCCCACCGAACTATCCATTTTGAAGGCAAATATGAACACCTCCACTCCGGAACTTGAACGATGCCTCTCCGATGCGCTTGAGGGGGAAGTCCGGTTCGACCGGTATTCCAGAGCACTCTACAGCACGGATGCCAGTCTCTACCAGATGCAACCGATCGGTGTTGTCATTCCAAAGCATCGACAGGACGTTATCACAACGGTGCAAATCGCCGCTGAGCGCGATGTGCCGATTTTGCCGCGCGGCGGCGGCACAAGCCTCGCGGGACAGAGCGTCGGCGAGGCGATTGTGCTAGATATGTCCAAATATATGAACGCGCTCCTTGAGGTAAACGTTGCGGCGCAGTGGGCGCGCGTGCAACCCGGTATCGTGCTGGACGAGTTGAACCACCGCCTCAAACCGCACGGGCTGATGTATGCTCCCGATGTCGCCACCAGTAGTCGCGCAAACGTCGGCGGCACCATCGGAAATAACTCCGCGGGCTCGCATTCCCTCATCTACGGAAAAACGATCGACCATGTGATGTCGCTTGACTTAGTGCTTTCTAATGCTGATGAGATAACGGCCTCCCCGATATCACTGACGGAGTTGGCGGCAAAACAGCAGGGCGATTCGTTAGAGGCAAACATCTATCGCGAGCTCTGCCGCATTTGCGACGAAAACGCCGATGAAATTCGGAAGAGATACCCGCGCATCCTGCGCCGCGTCGCCGGCTATAACCTTGACGAGTTTGTCCCGAACGCTGGTTCTAAAGAGGTAACCCCTTATCGGCGAGATGGGTGCGATGCAGAGCATCCCTTTAGTCTGACGAAGATTCTCGTCGGTTCTGAAGGCACGCTTGCCACCACCGTTGAGGCGGCAGTGAACCTCGTCCCCGTGCCAAAAATGACGGCACTCTGTGTCGTGCATTTTGAGACGCTCGTCGCTTCCATGGAGGCGATGCAGCCCATCTTGGCCTGTGAACCGACAGCGGTGGAGCTTATTGACAAAACGATACTTGACATGACGCGCGGTTCATTGGAGTTTTCACGGGTTACCACCTTTATCCAGGGAGAACCGGCGGCACTCCTCGCCGTGGAATTCTATGGAGAATCGGCGGCGGAACTGCACGCGCAGTTAGATAGGCTTGAGAAGACGTTGAAGAGCGCGGGATTCGGTTATGCATTCGTGCGGTGTTTGACGGCAGAAGAAAAAGCGCGCGTCTGGGAGACCCGGAAGGCAGGGCTCGGTTTGCTGATGGGGATGAAGGGGGATGCGAAGCCGGTGGGCTTCGTGGAAGATGCCGCCGTGCCGATTGAAAACCTTCCCGAGTACGTCCGTCGCTTTGAGGAGATTGTCACTGCGCACGATACGACAGCCGCCTATTACGCGCACGCTAGCGTTGGGCTGCTGCACAACCGGCCGATTGTGAACCTGAAGTCCGAGGCAGACATCCAGAAAATGCACAGCATTGCGCGCGAAGTGCGCGACCTGCTCCTGGAGCTCGATGGCGCGATGAGCGGTGAGCATGGCGATGGACTCGTCCGAAGCGAGTGGCTTGAGAGTATGTTCGGCGCGCAGATTTACCACGCACTCCGCGAGGTGAAAAACGCCTTCGACCCGGGTGGTATCATGAATCCCGGCAAAATCATCGATGCGCCGCCGATGACAGAAAACCTCCGATTCGGGCCGAAATACAACACTATTGACATTGATACCTACTACGATTTCTCAAGTCAAGATGGATTCGGCGGCGCGATTGAGATGTGCAACGGAGTCGGTGCGTGCAGAAAAACGCTCACTGGCACGATGTGTCCCTCCTTCATCGGTACTCGCGAAGAGGAGCATTCGACGCGCGGGCGCGCAAACGCGCTTCGTTCCGTTATTTCGGGTGCTTTGCCGCACACCGAATTCACCAGTGAGCGGCTCTACGAGGTGCTTGATTTATGCCTCGGGTGCAAGGCGTGCAAGGCGGAGTGCCCGTCTAATGTAGATATGGCGAAGATTAAGTATGAGGTGTTGGCGCATTACCACAAAGCGAATGGTTTGCCGTTGCATCGTCGGATGTTCGGGGAGATTGCCGTGCTGGCTCCGTTCGGTTCGGCGTTCGCGCCTTTTTCTAATTGGGCGGTGAACAATGCTCTGGCGAAATGGCTCGCCGAGAAATTGCTGGGTGTAGATAGACGGCGGGAAATGCCGACGTTTGTGCGGCCGACTTTCACGCAGTGGTTTCGTAAGACATCGAAAGCGCGCTTACAAAGCGCGCCTACCGGGGGGCGTGGTTTCCCCCAAGGCGCGCCTCTCGGTAGGCACGATGTCCAACAAAGCGCGTCTCCTGGAAGTCGCGATATCCAACAAGGCGCGCCTCCTGGGAGTGGTGGTTCCCAACAAGGTGAGCCTCTCGGTAGTGGCGATGTCCCCCAAGTCGCGCCTCTCGGTAGGCGCGGTTTGCAACCGCGCAACGGAAGCGCGGCCACTAACCGCACTGTGGTGTTATTTGCCGATACGTTCATGAACTACAGCGAGCCCGCCATCGGCAAGGCGGCTGTTGAGGTTTTGGAAGCGTTAGGGTTCACCGTTATCTTACCAAATAAGCGGTGTTGCGGCCGCCCGCTGATTTCAGAAGGCATGCTGGATAGGGCCATCGAGAACGCGCGTTACAACATCGCCTCGCTCAGCCAATATGCCGACGAAGGCGTGCCGATTATTGGGTGTGAACCGAGTTGCACCTCCGCGCTCACTGATGATTACGTTGAGCTCGTCAACACGCCGGCGGCGAAACGCGTCGCGGAGGCCACTTGTTCGTTTGAAGAATTCATCGCGCAGTTAGATGAACGCGGACAAGTGTCCCTTGAGTTTACGGAGGAAGCACGCGACGTTTTGCTACACGCGCACTGCCACCAACGCGCCCTTGTCGGCATCCAACCGACGGTGCAGATGCTCAGTTTACCGCCCGGGCACAATGTCACAGTGATTGATTCAAGTTGCTGTGGGATGGCAGGCGGGTTCGGTTATGAGAAGGCGCATTACGAACTCTCTCTGAAAATCGGCGAACTGCGGCTTTTCCCAACCGTCCGTGAAAAATTGGCGGACGGTGTAACGCTCACTGCCCCCGGTTTCTCCTGTCGGCATCAGTTGGAACACGCCACCGGTGTGCTGCCGAAGCACCCCATTGAAGTATTCCGCGAGGCGATGCGTTTGCCGAATTAGTGCTGACAACTGTCGTCATCGCCAATGGCGGTGATGGAGCACCGGAGAGAGAGATGATTGCACTGAAAACCCTCGTCGCACGCGTTGCGAACAGCAAAAAATTTTATCAACCGCTGGAAGATTTCAAAGTCGCTGAGCTGCCTGAAAAGAACTTACCCTTCTGGAAGATTGCGGGCCCCGGTGCTATCTTAGTTGGGTTATCGATTGGGGCTGGCGAAATCGTGATATGGCCGCGCATCGCCGCGCAGTATGGCGGTGGCATGATATGGGCGGCGGTGCTCGGCGTATTTCTCCAACTCTGGGTTAACTTTGAGGTGGGCCGTTGGACAATCGCCACTGGGGAGACTGTCTATACCGGCTACAGCCGCATCTGGCGAGGGTTCGCGCCGCTGTTCGTCCTGCTGACTGTCGTCGGCTGGATTGCACCGGGCTGGGCCCGCGCATCGGGCCTCGCGCTCAAGGCACTGATTCTCGGCCCCGGGGGATGGGGTTCCGATACGTTCTGGACAATCATCACTTTCACTGCTGTCGCGCTTATCCTCTTCGGGCCGAAGATGGTTTATCAGTCTGTGGAGCACACCGTGGAGGCACTTGTTGCCATCGTCACGATTGGCCTGATTGTCGTTGCTGTTGTTGTCGGTTCGCTGGAGACGTGGCGGGAGTTGGGCGCGGGCTTAATGAATGTCGGTTACAAGCATCCGGGCATGTCGGTGAAGCAGCTCTTTATCGCTCTGGTATTCGCTGGCGCGGGCGGCACCGCGAATCTGTTCTATACGTTCTATTTGCGTGATAAAAACATAGGGATGGGCGGGCAGTTGCCGGGGCTACAAAACCCACTGCACGGCAGAATGGAGACGGTGCCGGCTACTGGGTTTATGTTTCCGGATACGGAAGAGAACCACAACCGCTTTACAGCGTGGTGGACTTATGTCAAGCACGATCAGCTCCTTTTCTTTTGGGCATTGAATACCTTGACAATGCTGCTTTTCATTTTCGGCGCGCTCGCCGTCTTACGGCCGGAAGGCATTGTGCCAGAATCAGGGCAACTGATTTATGACGAAGCGAACATCTTAGGCAAAATCTGGGGAGAGCCCGGGAAGCGCGTCTTCCTCCTCGTCGGCGTGGCGACACTTTTCGGCACGCAGCTCGCCCTTGTTGATGGCGTAGCGCGTTCTATTTCGGATATTATTTATACTAACTTTCGCGGCGCGCAGAAACGCAACCTGAGTTGGTGGTATCTCATCGTCGCTGGCATCTGGATTGTCGGCGGATGTGGGATTACGTTCGTGATGGAGCAGCTGCACGTCAGTGAATTAGGGTTTCTTTTTAACGCTGCATACATGGGCGGTTTTGCGATGGCAATCTATGTGCCGCTCACGCTCTACATGAATCGCCGTTTTTTGCCTGACTTCGCGAAACCGAAGCGGTTTTCCACTGTCATGATGCTCATCGCGTCGTGCGTCTACATCGGCTTCGCGATTTCAAGCGTTGTCTGGGAAGTGAAACAACTCATCGGAGGACACAATGGACTTTAAAACGTCTTTTGAGAAAGAAGGCTATCTCGTCGTTGAGAACCTATTATCGCCGGCGGAGGTTGCGGACTGTCAGGCCGAGATTCTCTGTCTGCACCAGTTCGCCGCTGGACAGGAAGCTGCCGCGGAGAAAGCGGTGGCGGACATCGCGCGCCGGCACGTGCAACACGAACCCTTTGCCAAAGACGAAACGCAAGGCGACAGGTTGCCGGTGTTGCGGAAGGCGGAGAACACGCGCGAGTATTCCGAAGTGTTTCGGCAATTGGCACAGCATCCGAAACTCATCGGTGTCGTTCAGGACTTAATCGGCGAGGATTTGCTGTTGTTTAGAAGCACGTTGATGTTTAAGCCTGCGTTCCACGGTTCTTCGCACGGGTTGCATCAGGATTCTGCCTATTGGCCGATGGAGCCGCCGAACCTCGTCACGGTAAGCATCGCGCTCAACGATGCAACGCCGGAAAACGGCTGTTTCAAGGTAATCCCGAAAAGCCATCTGTGGGGCATGCAGGAGTGGGGGCACATCGCGCGCGAACAGGATGCAGCATTGACAGAGCGGGGGGATGTCGCTGAACAGCAGTTGGACGTGCCGCTCGCCGCGGGGAGCGCGCTGTTTTTCCATTCCCTCATGGTGCACGGCTCCGGACCGAATGCTTCACCTCACCCGCGGAACACCGCGCTTTACGCCTATTTTTCACCCCAGGTCCGGTATGTGCCGAAGGGTGGAAAACCCGCGGAACGGACGTTTCCTGTCGTGGCAGGGCTCGGCGGGAAAACGGCGTTGACGCTCACCGCTTCCGCGTGATTCTGAAACCACCACGCGGCGTTTTGCGTTTTTGTCTTAGGTAGGCGCGCCCTCCCGGTCTCGATTTTTCAAGGAATCGGGACAAGGAATGGCTTTTCTAATCACTATTCCCGTAGGCGCGCTTTGCAAGCGCGCCTGCGGGTATCGGGCCAGGAATGGCCTTCCTAATCGGGACAGGGATGTCCCTCTTACAAGGAGTTGCTTATGAAGGATACGAAAACCCAACAGACAGACAAAAAAAATGACGCTGCTGAAACTGGCAAACCGGAAGGCGCGAGCGTTGAATTCGTGGATACGGATGCACTTGTCGTCTATGACGAACATGAGGTAAAGCAACAGAAGAGAGGGCTCTTCGGTGGGTTAAAACGGAAGGCGACTCCCTCCCGCGAGCAGTTGGGGAAACTGCTGCTGGAAAACATTGAGGCGTTTCCGGAAAAGGAGGCGCAGCTCCTGCGCGCTGTCTTCTCTTTGACAACGCGGACGACGCGCGAAGTCATGGTGCCGCTGTCGGAGATAGTCGCCTTGACTTTGGCTTCCACCTCCGCGGAAGTCCGCGACCTCTATCACGAATTCAACTATCGCTATATCCCTGTCTATAACGAACGCATCGACTGGCTCCTCGGCATCATCAACACGGTGGAGGTGCTTGCGACCGGGCAACATTTCGAGGATCTCTCCGGTTTCGTCAGGGAGGCGTATTATGTCCCCGAAGTGAAGCCTGCGATGGAGTTGTTAGAGGAGCTCCGGCAGTCCGAGGTGCCGGTTGCTATCGTGATAAACGAGCACGGCAGCTGCGTTGGGTTCGTGGAATTAATCGATATTTTAGAGAAAATCGTTGGTGAGATAGCTGGGAATCGGAAGCGCGATGCGCCGCGCGTTGAGAATCTGGGGAAAGGCGCGTGGCGGCTCGATGCACGCGCCTCCATCGCCGATGTCAACCACGAATTAGGCATCAGCATCGCCACGAACCGTTGCGATACTATCGGCGGCTTTATCCTGATGCTGCTCGGCAGATTGCCGCGCGCTGGCGAAAAAGTCGGCTATGAAGGCTTTGAATTCAATATCGAAGAAGTCTTTGATTACGGGATTTCTAGCATCAGAGCCGTCAAACCCGGTATATCAGCCCCGTGGAAGAAACGCTAACCTCATGAAGTTGATGTTTCTTGGATGTGTCATACCTATGAAGGATTGAGACTGGGAAATCGAGACGCGGGAGGTCTCTCCTACTGGGATGCTCGAGACCCAACAAACACCGGTAG
>PYJE01000190.1 GCA_003635305.1 Candidatus Poribacteria bacterium
TGCCAGACCTGGTGCAAGGCACCGATTTTGAGGTATCTGTCATCGGCGGCAGGCGCGAACACCGCCTCAAACATCAGTGTGAACAATTCGACATTCCGCGCTGGACGCAGGATTACGCCGAGATCATCGCAGATGATTCGCTGGACGCAATTCTCGTTGGCACGCCGCACCCGTTGCACGTCCCGTGGGGTATCAAAGCGTTGGAGGCTGGCAAGCACGTCTTGATGCAGAAACCGCTCTGTGGCGAAATGGCGGAGGCGAATCAGTTTGTCGCCGCGGCAGAAGCGAGTGGGAAAACGGTGATGTGTCTCCCGCACTTCAACGCCGCGATTTACAAAATTCGGCAGCTCATCGCGGAAAACGCAATCGGTAGAGTGTCGGGCGCGCGGATGCGAAGTAGCCACGGCGGCCCGGAGATTTACTACGCCGAAATTCGCGATATTTTCGGGGAGACCGGGGACGATTTGTGGTTCTTTGACGCGAAGCAGGCGAGCGTCGGCGCACTCTTTGATATGGGAGTTTATGCTGTCTCCGGACTCGTCGCAATGCTCGGCACGTTTAAGCGCGTCACCGGGTTCGTCTCAACGTTTGATAAACCGACAGAATTAGAGGATGTTGCCACCCTCGTGTTAGAAATGGAATCCGGCGGGATTGTTACGGCAGAGACAAGTTGGTGCGATCCGGCCCGCACAGGCGAGGCAAGCGTCCACGGCACCGCCGGCAAGTTCACGATGCCCGGCAAAGATGGCGCGACGCTCAGTCAGTGGACACCCACTTCTTACACGCGCGAACACGCCCCGGTTGATGTCAAGGCAATCGATTGTTCGGACACTGCGCCGAGTGGGATGCACACACATTTCGCCGAATGCATCCGCGAAGGCACGCAACCGCCGCTCTCTAACGTTTATATCGCGCGGCACGTCACCGAAATTCTCCTCGCGGGCCTTGAATCATCTGAAAAGGGACAGGCGATAGTGCTCACGACGCGGGCGGATAAATAGAAGAGACGCGCCGCAATTGGCGGCGCGGGCGGATACAAAAATCCACCCCTACAATTTGCGATGCTACCCTAAACTGGCGTGCGCGAGGCCATCTAGCACATCTGAGCGTAGCCCATTCCGCACGCCGGGTAATCCTCGTGGAGGACATCCTTCGCAGCCATCAACACTTTGGACTAGAACCGAGGAAGGGGTAGCACGCCGGGCGGACCCGGCCTCCCGGAACTAATTGTCGGATGTCGGAATAATTCCTGCCGTTTTGTTTCTCCTTTTGTTATCAACACGCTGAAACGCCGTTGTCCATCGTTATGAAATGCGCCTTCATAATAGCACAACGCTAGCAAAAATCAAAGAAAAAATTTAAAAAAGTTGACATTCATGACAAGTTTCGGGTATAATATGTCTATGGAAACCCCAAACCTTACTTTGCCGACAATTGATTGGACATCGCCGCACAACCGGTTTGACCTTGCGGTTAAACAACCTGCGCGCAATTTCCCAGATGATGTGCTCCGCTTCCTTATGGGCAGAGACGACATTGAATTCCTGGAACACCTCCAGACCGATTTTCCGACGGTGGAGGTGCGTTACATGGACACGTTAATAAAAGTGCGGATTGGTGGAGAACCCACCCTGATCCATTGCGAGTATCAGTTGGACGATAGTTCACCGGTGCCGATGGTTCAGCGCAACGTCGGCTACCTTGGACGGTGTTTTGAAATCCACGGCCTGCCGATATACTCGCATGTCATTTATATGCGGCCAACCGCAGGATTGAAAGACCCGGGCGGCTATCGGCAAAACGTACCGGGATACCGTTTCATTCTTGAATATAAAGTTATCCGCTTGGGCGAATTGGAGGGTGAATCGCTGATGGGAGCACCCCAGGCGGGGCTAATGCCGTTTGCACCGTTGATGAAGCCGCCGGTAGGGATGGACTCCGTTGAGTGGCTGCGTCGCTGTGTGCAGACGACACAAGAACTTCAACTTGAAGCACCCACGAAAGGGAATGTACTCGTCACAATGGGGTTTCTGGGGAACGTTCTCCACTCGCCGGCGACTCTTAACGCTATAATGCCGAGGGCACTCATGCAAGAATCAACCTATTATCACTACCTGACGAAGGAAATCCGACAGGAAAGCCTTGAACAGGGAGTCCAACAAGGACTCCAACAAGGACTCCAACAAGGACGCGAGGAAGGTGAAAGGAAGGGGACGCTCAATGCGCTGCTCAGGCTCCTTGAGGCCCGCTTTGAACCCGAGGCCGCGCACACGTTAAAGCCGTTTCTGGAAACTATTGAAGATTCAGCCCGGCTGGAGCGGTTAGTCCCCACCGCCGCGCAGGCACCAAACCTGCAAACGTTCTTGAAGCATTTGGCAGAATAGGCACATATTGCTGCGATAATAATCCTCTGGGGTTGTGTAAATCGGGCGAGGGACAGGCCCTCGCCACGCCAATACTCAGCCTGAGCCGCACTGCCAGACGGACACACATCTGCTATAACCTAAACATACCAGATTCCAGCGGAAACCGGAAAGTCAAACCATGAGCAGGATTTTCAAGATTAACACGATTTGCAGAATGAAGAGACACTGGGTCGATCTGCATGCCCTCTTCATCCTGTGAATCTTGTGAATCCTGTGAATCCTGCTCCGATTTTCAGGATTAGGTTTTCGGTGAACCGAAGGCTCTCTTATCTTGCTTCATCCTGTTAATCCTGCTCAACTTTGCAACTGCGTCACCTGACGGTGAACAGATTCTAGCACAAAGTGATATTTTTGTCAACAAAGACTTTTCAGATAGGACTAGGTTATACCACATTTATCCAGATGACTCGTCACTGCAACGAGCCCCTTCTACGGAGAATCACGCGATGAATGCAATTTACGAAATCAACCACGAGTGGAAAAAACTCGCACGGCGGATTGTCACCGCGAAGCAACTCGCCCTAGTCATCGGTTCAGCTGATACCGGCAAATCGACGTTCTGCCGCTTTTTAACTGATGTTGCTGTCGCCGAAGGATTGAAGGTAGGTTTTGTCGACGCGGATATCGGGCAATCCCAAGTCGGCCCGCCGACGACTATCGGGCTTAAGTGCTTCGCTCCGGCGATGGAAACACCGTTTGAGATTGATGGGGATGCCGACAAGCTCTATTTCGTCGGTGCCGCCTCGCCGCGGCGGAACCTGCTGGAGGTAGTCACTGGCACGCGGCTGATGGTAGACGCAGCGCGCAATGCCGAGTGTGATTTCATCGTCGTGGACACGACCGGGTATGTCCATGAGAACGCCGCCATCGTGCTGAAACAGCACAAAATCGAACTTCTCCGGCCGAACCATCTTGTCTGCATCGGGCGTTCAACGGAATTGGAACAGATAACCGCCGGCTACAGTCAACAGACGTGGCTCACTGTTCATCACCTCTTGCCGCATCCGCGCGTCCGGTCGAAGAGCAATAAGGCGCGCACCCGGCACCGGAAATCGCGGTTGGGCACCTATTTTGCCGATAGCACAGTGCAACGAGTGCCGTTTGAGCAGATTCGCGGGGGACGCACCCCCTTTTTCATCGGGCGCATCGCGAACGAGAAAGAACTGGAGATTTTGACGCGCTTGACAGAAACCGAAGTGCATCACGCCGAGTGGGGAAAACGCACTTTGTGCCTCATCGCATCAGTGCATTTGCCGAAGTCTGCGATAGCCGCCCTCAAAAACTATCTGAGTTTGGAGCGCGTGACAACCGAGGTCCGCTCCGCCTTTACGAAGCGGTTGGTGGGCCTCATCGGGACATCCGGCGACATCCTCTCCATCGGTATCATTGAGGAACTTGACTTCCAAAAACGCGAACTCAGCATCCGTTGCAAACCGGAGGTAGCGAAGGCTGCCTGCACACTCCAATTTGGCGATTACCGAATTGATGCATCATAATGGTAGCGAACGCATCCTTGAACAAGCAATCCTTCCGTCTCTACAAAAGATTTGCACGGTATCACGCGCCTTATCTCGGCTCTATCCTTCTCGCAACGGGATGTGCTGTCATCATCGCGTTTTGCGATTTGAGTGCCCTCAGAATCTTTACCGATACCATTGACGCGTTCGCGGCTGTCAGCGGTAGCACTTACGAAGAGCCTGTCGCTATCCGCTACTTTCAAATCGAGGGCATTTTTCAGTTTGAAGGGTTTGAAATTGTGCTGCCCGATGCCGGCGCGGCACTGCGCGCCATCTTGTGGCTATGGGGCGGCTTCCTTGTCCTCATCGCGCTCAAAGGCATTTTTGTTTACGGCAACGATTTTCTCATGGCGCGTGTCGGGCACAAAGTCGCCTTGCGCCTGCGGAATTCGCTCTATCAGCGGCTCGTCTCTGCACCCTTAGAGACACTCCGCGACGAACGCAGCGGCGATTTGATGACGCGCGTCACCGATGATGTGCGGATGTGGCAGCACGCCATCGCCTCCATGGCGAACATCCTCCGCGCCAGCACCCTTGTCATTGTTTTTATGTCCGCGATGCTCATCCAGAGTTTTCGGATGACGCTTTTTGCACTTCTTCTCCTACCGCTGCTCGCTTATCTCATCACCGCCATCGGCGCACGCATCCGCAAAACCAGCACCGAGATTCAACAACACAGCGCGGACATCTACTCGCAATTGAAAGAGACGCTTTTCGGTATCAAGATAATCAAAAGTTTCACAGCCGAACCCGCGGAGAGGGAACGTTTCCGCAGGATGAACTGGTATCAATACTGCGCGGCGATGCGGCGCGCGCGCTTAGCAGCATTTTTACCGCCAGCAATTGAGTGGCTCAGTGCTGTCGGCATCGCCGCTGTCTTCGGACTTGGATGCTGGGAGGTTATCACCGGTTCGTTCTCCACAGGCGATTTCATCGGCTATATCGCAATGGTAGCACTGATGCTGAAACCCGTGAAGACCATCGGTGGCGTGAACACAGCGTTGCAACAGAGTCTCGCATCCGCGGAACGGGTTTTTTATGTGTTGGATCTTCGCACGGAAGCGCGCGAGGAAAACGCGCCCGAATTGCGGAACGTGCGCGGGGATGTCACCTTTCACAACGTCTCTTTTGCCTATCATCAAGAACCTACCCTGAAGAACATCACCTTTGAGGCGAAGCAAGGCGAAGTCATCGCGCTTGTCGGGCCGAGCGGCAGCGGGAAAACGACGCTGCTTAATCTCCTGTTACGTTTCTATGAGGTGGATGCCGGCAAGATTGCGATTGATGGCACGCGCCTCAGCGAAGTTACCCTGGCATCCCTGCGCCGAAACATCGCGCTTGTTCCCCAAGATACCTTCCTCTTTGACGGCACCATTCTAGAGAATATCGGCTACGGTTGTCCCGGTGCGTCGCGTGAGGCGATTCTTTCGGCTGCACGCCAAGCGAACGCGCACGAGTTTATTACCAAAATGCCACGCGGCTACGATACGCCGATTGGGGAGGCAGGCACGCGCCTTTCCGGTGGTGAACAGCAACGACTTTCTATCGCCCGCGCGCTGCTCAAAGATGCCCCTATCCTCGTGTTAGATGAGGCGACTTCCTCGTTAGATACGCATTCAGAGGCACTCATCCAGAAGTCATTGACGAATTTGATGGCGGGGAGAACCAGTTTTATCATCGCGCATCGGCTTTCCACCGTGGTGCGCGCTGACAAAATCCTCGTCCTCCGCGATGGCGAGATTGTGGAAACGGGAACGCATGAGACGCTTTTGGCGGCGGGTGGATTGTATCAGAAGTTGTGCGAGATGCAGTTTGGGATTTGAATGGGAACTTATTGCAGTGCTGATACGGGAAGATTGAAAAAAAATCGACATAACTGCATCTCTTTCGGAGGACTTCTGATAGCACACCCGAAGCGCGCTTTGAAAGCGCGCGGTTGGAAACCACGCCTACCGATTTTGCATCTATTCCAAAAAAAATGCATCTTAAGTAAACCTATACCCCTCCGTTAACGTCTTATATAAGTAACAAGAGGCGGAAATTAGGCAGAAAAAGGAAAAGCCCCAACCCGCAAAAGGTTAGGGCAGCTCCGCCGCTTGCGCTTAATTCCGTCCCTTTTTGGTGATGGCACCACCCAGGTCTGCCTCACGATAGACGGCTTCGGAAAGATCGACTTCGTAGAGGTAAGCACCTCTGAAATTTGCACCGAGGAGGACAACGCCTTTCAGTTTAATTTCGCCGAAAATCGCCTCTTCGAGATTCGCATTTTCAAAGGTGGTTAATGTGCCGAAGGGTCCCGGGACTATGCAGTTTGGGCAGCCGACGGTTGCCTTGCGCAGATTGGCGCGCCGGAAATTCGTGCCGCTGAGCAAACTACCGCTGAGGAACGCGCCACGTAAATCCGCATCCTCGAACGCCGCGTCCGTTAAGTTCGCACCGACGAGATAGGTGCGGTGAAGTTTGGCACCGGTGAGGTTCGCACCGGTGAGATTGGCATCGTTTAGATTTGCGTCCGAGAGATCGGTTTCGCGCAGGTTCGCGCCGCTCAGATTCACAGAGGACAGATCCAGCCCAGTCAGCGACTGTTGTGCCAAATCAATGTTTGCCAGATCTTCACCGGAAAAGGATGCCCCGGCGAGGGCACCTTTGATAATGTCACTTTGCGTTAATTGTTGCATGAGTTGCCTCCCATTTTTCAAAATCAGACTTACGCAGGCGAGTTCCAGCCGGGGATGTAAGTCCTGCGATAAAGTATACCATATAAACAGAGAAAAGTTAAATTGTTTTTCGGTGGGCGCGCCTGCCGAAAAAAAACATGCCGTGAGGTGAAGAAATGAGAGACTTTTACGCGTTCTACCCAGAAGCGGAAGAACTTTTCCCGCCTGAGGAGAAGCACGAGGAGTATTCAAGCACGCCAAAGGACGAGAACTTCGCGTATCTCCAGAAAATCGCGAGGACTCCTCTGCTTGAACCGGCCGAAGAGCGGGCCCTCTTCCAAAAATATCGGGAGGGGTTGCAGACGTTCATGGGGTTGTTAAATCGCTTCCCCACCTGGATGCTTGCAACGCTTGAATTTCCACGGAACCGCGCCGCTAGCGGTGATTACGAGTTTGAACCGGCGCAATCAGAACACGGAACTATCATAGCCCAGGTGCGCGCGCATGTCCACAACATCGGTGACTTGCTGGCACGCTTGGAAGAAAAGGCGCAATGCCTTGCGGCGGCAGAGAAGCGGCTCTTTGCGGCCAACGCGCACCTCCTCAAAAGTTATGTGGACGCGACTTCACCGGCAGCAGCGCGCGCGCAACTCACGCCTACCGAATTGTGGCGTGCCGCCCGCTTCGGCCTGCGGAGAGCCATTGAAGAGTGCGCGACGCGACGCGGTGAGGAATTCCGCGCCTACGCGTGCCGCTCCATCCGCCGTAGCATCAACGCCATGGCCAAACGGCAGGCGGACCTGAAAAAAGGTGCCGAGGGGCATCCCGATGTCGCACGCCGCATGCAAAAACTTCTCCGCGCAACGCCGTTCAGCGCGATGGAAGAAGAACTCGCTTTTGAGGAGTTTGAACTCCTGCAATATGAGGCGACGCGGCTGCTGGAGAAACTGCCCGCCGGCATTTTGCCGGAACAAGCGGCAACGTGGAAGCCGCGCACGCTCCGGTTTATCCTCAAAGAGATTCGCGACGAATTTGCCTACATCAAATGGCTCTGGAATAAACTGGAAGCTATCGATGAGGTAACGCACACCACGAAGCAAGATATTGTGGAGGCGAACCTCCGACTCGTCGCCAGCATCGCCAAGCAGCACCACTTCAGCAAAACCTCGCTCACTTTCTTGGATCTGATGCAAGAAGGGAGCCTCGGGCTGATGAAAGCCGTCGATAAGTTCGACCACACGCTCAGCTACCGCTTTAGCACCTACGCAACTTGGTGGATTATGCAGGCCATCAAGCGTGCGTTGGACCAGCAGGGACAACTGATTCGGGTGCCGTGCTACATCGGCGAGGCACACCGGGCCATTAAACTCGCGCAGGCCACCCTCACGGGGGAACTCGGCCGCGAACCCACTACCAAGGAGATAGCGGAAGAAGTGGGACTCTCCGAACAAAAAGTGATGGAGATCTTCCAAGCGACAAAAGAACCCTTGAGTCTGGATGCACCGATTGACGAAGGTTCGCCAGACAGCGCGTTCTTTGAGATGATTCCGGATTCCTCCCAGATCACGCCAGAGAACTCTCTGGTGAGTTACTCCAAAATGGAGGCCATCACCGAGGTCCTCAACAAGGCTTTGAACCCGCGGGAGACGCATGTCATCGCGTTACGCTATGGGATAATCGACGGCACCGAATACACCCTCGCCGACATCAGCAGCAAGCTCCTCATCAGCCGCGAGCGCGTCCGGCAGATAGAGGGTGAAGCACTCGAGAAGTTGCAGTCGCACGACTCCAAGGCGTTGTTGAAGGAATTGCTGCGGGATGCGTAGGATTCCATCGGATATTCACCGTAGGCGCGGTTGAAAACCGCGCCTACCCTTTCAGAAAACCGGATATTCACCGTAGGCGCGGTTGAAAACCGCGCCTACCTTTGATGAAAACTAGACATTCATCGGTGGCGCGGTTGAAAACCGCGCCTACCTTGCACTAGAAAAATGAAAATTGCGTATTTTGACTGCTTTTCAGGCATCAGCGGTGATATGACGCTCGGTGCCCTTGTCGATGTCGGCGTTGCACCGGAGGTGCTGAAGACAGAATTGGCGAAACTCAACCTCGATGCCGAATTCAGTCTGCACTTTGAAAAGGCGACGAAACACGGCATCACCGGCACCCGCGCCGTTGTCACTGTGAAGGAAGCCGAGGAACCTCATGCACACGGGCATGCCCACGGCCGCCATCTCGCCGATATCTTCAAACTGCTGGACGACAGCGGTTTGGAGGCGGCGATTTGTGATACCGCCAAGCGCATCTTCGACCGGCTCGCCGAAGCGGAGGCGAAGGTGCATAATACCGACAAGGCGAAGGTTCACCTCCATGAAGTGAGCGGCATCGATTCCATTGTGGACATCGTCGGTTCTGTCATCGGGTTGGCGCAACTCGGCGTTGAGGCAGTCTATGCCTCGCCGCTCTCCCTCGGCCGCGGCTTCGTCCGATGCGCGCACGGGATGATGCCGGTGCCCGTCCCCGGAACGATGGAACTCCTCCACGGTGTCCCTGTTCACCAGACAGACATTCCGAAGGAGCTCGTCACGCCGACAGGCGCAGCACTCATTACAACCCTTGCCGAAGAATTCGGCGTGATGCCTCAACTGACGCTTGAAAAGGTAGGATACGGGGCCGGCACTCGCGAACTGGAGGAACGTCCCAACCTCCTCCGCATTTGTCTCGGCGAAAAAAAAAAGGATTAACACACCCATCGGTAGGCGCGGGTTATCAGCGCGCGGATACTGACACCGTTGACATCATCGAAACCAACATAGACGATATGTCGCCGGAGATTACGGGTTACGTCATGGAGAAACTCTTCGCGCACGGCGCGCTCGATGTCTTTCTCACCCCTATCTTCATGAAGAAAGGAAGAGCGGCGACGAAAATCACCGTGCTATGTCATGCCGATTATCGCGATAGACTTATTGAAATGCTGCTCACGGAAACTACCACGTTTGGCGTAAGGCTATCCTCGGCAACTCGGGTTAAGTTGCGTCGGGATTTTATCCAAATTGAGACGCAGTGGGGCCCAATTCAAGCCAAGCGCGGGTATCTCAACGGCACGCTGATTAAAACGGTGCCGGAATACGAAGATTGCAAGCGCGTCGCAGAAGAAAACAACGTTCCGATTCGGGATGTCTATGTTGAAACGCTTCGCGCGATAACACCGTTGACAACACAGAATCATTCGGCTCACCGATAAGTCCTGTTCTGTCCTTCCTACGAAGAGGATAACGTGCTTGCCGATGAAAGGAGACGTGGAATGCTTATTATTCCTGAACTGAATAGCCTCCACTACGGAGACAACTTGAATATCATGCGCCAATGGAAAGGCGGCTTTGTCCAAGCGGTATACGCCGATCCGCCGTTCAATTCCAAGCGGCAATACAATCAACTCTACGAGATTGATGCCGCCAACAAAGGCACCCGCTCCGCCTCACTCAAAGCGTTTGACGATACCTGGTCCTGGGGTCCTGATGCGCAAGAGCGCGTTGCGAAACTGACTGCCGATAAAAAATCGCCTTACTATCGGGTGTTCAACGGCCTTTATCTGCTCCTCGGCGGCTGCGATATGATGGCGTATCTCAGCTACATGGGCGAACGGCTGATTGAGGTGAAACGCCTCCTCACGCCGACCGGCAGTGTTTATCTGCACTGCGATCAATCTGCGAGTCATCTGCTGAGAGCCCTCATGGATGGCATTTTTGGCGCGGCGCACTTCCGTGCGGCGATTATCTGGAAGCGGCACAACGCGCATAACGATAAACTCTATGGGACTATCCACGACACGATTCTCTACTACAGCTATGGGGATAGAACCATCCGTGACGAAGTCCGTGTCCCGTTAAGTTTAGATCGCATCGAAAAAGGGTATCGTTACTCAGACGAACATGGAAAATATACCCGAGGCAG
>PYJE01000191.1:0-39077 GCA_003635305.1 Candidatus Poribacteria bacterium
GCCTCTGACAAAGCCGACTACGATAAGTCCGCGCAGGAAACCTTTGAGGTAGAAGGCGACGGCGAAAACAAGGTAACCTATCAACTCAAGCACGCGAACGTCAAGGTTGGCAGTGAAACTGTTATCATTGACGGATTTGACGCGGAGCCGGATGAGTATACGTTAACACCAAACGGCACCATTACCTTCAACGATGTGGATATCTTCGGCGAAGTAGAGATTGCTTACGAGACTGGCTATCGGCCCGTGCTTCAGACACATCCCCATCGCGATGTCCTCCTCGCGAAGCATCCAGTCGACAGGTTCGGATGCACGCCGTGCCATGGCGGACAGGGACAGGCACTCACCGCGAAAGCAGCACATGCCCTCACACACGCTGAATACTGGCTCACGCCTGTCCTCGGAATGGACGAACACACCGGGAGAACCTCCGAAGAGACAAAGGGCTACATGGAGTCGAACTGCCGCCGCTGCCACGATGGCGTGATGATGTTAGATTACACGAATCCACATACAGGCGAACGGCAGGACTACGCACCCAATCTCACGAAAGGGTTGGCACTTTTTGAAGACCTGGGTTGTCACGGATGCCATGCCGTAGAGGGGTATAGCGCGCTTGAGAACATCGACAAAACCGGTCCGTCGCTTGCTAAAGTAGGCAGTAAGGTGCAGGATATCGCATGGCTTGAAAGTTGGATTAAGAAGCCGGAAGCGTATCTCCCCGACACCACGATGCCGAATTTCTTTCCAGCGGATGGCATGAGCCAGCTCGTCTACCTTAAAAACGGCGGAAAACGCACCGGTGTCGTCACTAAAAATGCTAATGGCATTGTTGTAGAGACAGATGACGGTTCGGAGTATCTCTATCGCGACAGCGATGTCGTTCGCATCGTTGACGAGGTGAAATCTATCGCCGCCTACCTCGCGCAAATGCGGGACGACACGCTTGATGCATCGACATCGGCGGTGAACGAATCCCAACGCGCAATTGCGGCCGGCGAAGAGACAGTCAAAACGGTGGGATGTCTCTCCTGTCACGCCGTTGGTGAACTCGGGAGTGATTTCGCGCCCGCGCTGGATAGCGTCGGCACGAAAACTACGGCGAGTTATCTCCGGCAGTGGATTCGCGAACCGAGAACTTACGATGCGGATACCTCCATGCCCAGTTTGCGTCTGAGCGATACCGAACTCGACAACGTTGTCGCCTACCTGATGAACCTGCAAAAGGCAACGCCTTCCGCTGTCTCGGATTCAGTCGGCGAAGTTGACATCGCCGAAGGCGAGGCACTCGTCCGGAGTTACGGGTGTTTCGGCTGCCACGTTATTCCCGGTTTCGAGAACGAGTCAAAAGTCGGCGCAGACCTGGGTGAATTTGGCGGCAAGACAGTCGAAGAATTTGACTTCGGCGATACCGTTGACGTTGAACATAGTTGGACAGGCTGGACGCTCGGCAAAATCACAGACCCGAGGCGTTACCAGACACGCCGCATTGCCTCTCGCATGCCGGTCTTCCAGATAAACGACGCAGATGCGAAGGCACTCGCCGTGTTACTGAAGAGTTTCCAATCGAAACAGTATCCGCTGAGTTACATCCATAATCGCACCGATAAGTTGAACCAGATTGATGCAGGGCGGCGATTGGCGAAGAAATATAACTGCACCGGATGCCACGAGCTCGAAGGAGAGGGCGGCAGTTATGTTGATGTTGTCATCGCGCACGAAGGGTTAGATGCCATCAATGCGAAGCAGTTCGCACCGCCGACGTTGCAAGCGGAAGGCGCGAAAGTCTATCCAGACTGGTTGTTTGAATTCCTCAAGCAGCCCACCGATATCCGCTACGGACTCAAGGTGCGGATGCCGACGTTTGGGCTCTCCGATGACGAGGCGACAACCCTAGTTAAATACTTCTCTGCGTTGGACGACGAACCTTTCCCCTATGAGACGCTGGAGCTGCCAGCCGTAACGCGCGCCGAATTGCGCGTCGGACAGCAGATTTTTGACGCGCTGCAGTGTATCTCCTGTCACCCATCACAAGGCGAAGTCATTCCAGAAGGCAGTGACAAGGCAGGGCGGCCAGATCTTGCCATGGCGAAAGAGCGACTCAAAGCGGACTGGCTCATTGATTGGCTGAAGGAACCGCAGACGTTCCAACCCGGCACGGCGATGCCGCAAGCGTGGCCCCTCGTCGGTGGACAGCATCTACCGGTAGAAGGATACGCCGGTGATGACGCGGAAAAACAGATTCGTCTCGTTCGGGATTATCTGATTTCGCTGGGACGTTAATTTGTAGGGCGCAAAGCGTTCGGTAAAGCGTGAATTGGCAGAATTGCCTCCCCTGCGTATCCTGCTTACGCCGGAGGAAAAAATGAAACACCTTGCCGTTGTTATCGTCATGATTCTGGTGTGGCTCAACGGGCTTATATGGTTGGGCAAACAAGTAGACCCGAGCGTGAAGTATCAGTCGCAGGTGGAATACAAATACGCGCGATACTGCGCCGGATGTCACGGCAACAACGGCGAAGGCAACGGCAGAATCGGCCGGTTCAAACGGTTGGATCCGGCCGATTTGACAGACAATAGCCTGTGGCAGATGCACAGTGACGAACAGTTGCTTGACAGCATCAACGCCGGGAAGAACGATATGCCGGCGTTCCACTATTACCTTAACGATGAGGAGCAACGGGCGATTCTCGACTATATTAAGGAGATGTTCCGCCCGTAAATCCGATTTTCTGAGAATTACCGACACTTTTTTGCGATTGTGGTGTTAAATTCCTTGATTTTTCGCCGCTGTCGTGTTAAAATATGAATGCGCGGGTGGATAAACGACACCCGCTAACCGAAACAATAATAACGCCTCGGCGAGGCGCAATGACGAGAGGAGAAATTATCATGAAAATCTTAGTGGCACTGCTTGTCTTGGGTATGGTTGCAAGCACCGCGTTTGCTGGCAACATCACCGGCACCGTCGCTTATGACGGCGATGCCCCAGAGCGGCCGATGCTGACAGCCACGAAGGACCAGCACTGCATCGACGCAGTCAAAGGCACCAAATCGGAGGCACTCGTTGTCTCGAAAGGGAAGGGCATTAAGAACGTTGTGATTTACGCGCGCGTGCGCGGTGCCAAAGCAACCGTTCCAGAGAAAAACCCTGTGATGGACCAGAAGGGATGCAGTTATTACCCGCATGTCCTCGCAGTTGTTGCCGGTTCTACCGTAGATTTGACTTCCAGCGATCCGGTTGCACACAACGTCCACTCCCACGCCAAAAAGAACGAAGCAATAAACTATCAGATTCCGCAGCCCGGAAAAGTCATCCCGCACAAGATTGAGAAGGCGGAGCAGATTAAGTTCACGTGTGATATTCACGCGTGGATGACCGGCTACATCGTCGCGGTTGACAGCAACTTTTTCGCCGTGACCGGCGATAAAGACGACAAGGGACAATGGCTGAGCTCGGACGCGTATGAGGCATCGTCCGATAAGGGCAGTTACACCATCGCCGATGTGCCTGCCGGTAAAGTCAGGGTAGTCGCGTGGCACGAAGAACTCGGTTCCGCGAACAAAACCGTTGAGGTGCCTGCGAGCGGCGATATAAATGTAAACTTTACGAGTGCTGATTTTAAAAAGCGCGCGAAAAAATAGCGACAGCATGGCGAGGGATACGCTCTCCCTCGCCCTACCGGATGTCCGGTAGGCAAGGTTTGAAACCGCGCCTACAGAGAAGCATAACGAAGAACAGGCTTTCACCTTCCGGTAGAGTTCATTTGGTTGAAGGAGAATACGTTGAGACAGCATCAGCAACCCCGGTTGGATATCCGCAGCGTAGCGTGCCGTTTTAAAAAGCCGCTGCTCCTGCTACTCCCGTTAATCCTATTCCTCCTGCTGCAGACGCTCGCGCCAGCCGTTGCGCAGGACATGAGCGAGGCGGAATATCGTCCTTTCCCGAAGATTGGCAGTCGGAACGCCGCGTGGATTGCCGCGCAACTCCATCTGTTGTTCGGCTCCTTCATCCTCGGTGTCCCGATGTTCGCCGTTATCATTGAATTCATCGGATGGAAGACGAAAGATGCACGCTATGACAGGATGGCGCAAGAGTTCATCAAACTCTGTATGGGCGCGTTTTCAACGACAGCACTCCTCGGCGGTGTCCTGGTTTTCATCTTGATATGGTGCTATCCGAAGGTGATGAGCAAACTCAGCGGCATATTCGGGCCGACGATGATTTTTTACGTCGTCCTGTTCTTCGGCGAAACCTTTACGCTCTATCTCTACTCCTACGGATGGGACAAGATGCAGGGACGGCATAAAGGCTGGCACCTGTTCCTCGGTGTCCTGTTGAACGTGTTCGGCACAGCGATTATGTTCGTTTCAAACTCGTGGCTTACCTATCAGACGAGCCCGGGAACGCAATACGGCAAGTTGTCGGACGCAACGCGGCAATCGTGGCTGGAAAGCAAACTGTCGCAAAACCCTGGCATGACGCAAACCGAGGCGATGGAAGGGATAACGGATGCAACTGTCATCCCACTCCACAACGAGACAACCGGCGAGTTTTTGGCTACCGTTTGGGAAGCTGTCAATAACTTTACGTGGATGCCTGTCAACATTCACCGCCTCATTGGAAATATTGCCTTCGGCGGTTCAATTGTGGCGGCTTACGCGGCGTTCCGCTTCCTCGTAGCGAAAACCAAGGAGGATAAGGCACACTACGATTGGATGGGGTATACCGGAAACTTCATCGCGCTCTGCGGACTCATTCCGCTGCCCTTCGCCGGCTACTGGCTAGGCCGCGAGATTTATATGTTCAACAATACGATGGGCATCAACATGATGGGCAGTCTCTTCTCATGGCTGTTTATCATTCAAGCCGTGATGATTGGCGTGCTGTTCATCGGCGCGAACTATTACCTCTGGTCTGGGATGGGCCGCATCGATGGCGCGCAAATATACGCACGTTACCGGCCCTATATGATTGCCATCATCGTTATCTGTGTCGCTATCTGGATGACACCGCGCACGCTCTCCAAAATCTCTACCTCAAGCGAATTGAGCGCAATGGGCGGCGCGAACCACCCACACCTCGGCCTGTTCGGTTTGATGACAGCGAAAAACACAGCAGTGAACATCATCATCTTGACGACGTTCTTGAGTTTCCTCTTTTACCGGCGTTCCGGCAAATCACCGACAGCCAGTTGGAAGAAGGTGGGCAACATCGCGATATCCTCCATATTCTTCTTCTCGGCTGTCTCCATCATCGTTATCGGCATCGTCGGGTTTACCGTGCCGACAGACCTGCGCGTGAACGTGCTAACCCCCTATCAGGTGCTAATTGCACTCGCCGTCATGGTAGCCGTGACGATAATCGATATTTTCATGTATCGGAAGGCGACTATGTCTGGCACTATCAAGTGGGGCGAAATGACAGACCGGTCGCAGTATGTCCTCATTCTCTTGGCAATTACTTTTACGTCGCTGATGGGTTTGATGGGATACGCGCGCTCCGGACTTCGGGAGGCGTGGCACATTTTCGGTGTCATGCAGGACACGTCGCCGGATGCATTCACACCGCTTCTCAGTGAGGCGGTGAACATCGTCGCTATCATCATGGTAATCTTCTTCGCGCTTGTCGGGTTCATCTTCTGGCTCGGCTTGTGGGGCGAAAAGAAAAAGCAGCAAACAGTGGCTGTGGAATCGGAAGGAGAGCACTAATGTCCAACACCGTGGTAAAAATCGCGAGTTTAATTGTAATGGTGGTGAGTTTCATCGCCTATATTGCAGGGGCATCGGCGTTTCCGATCGCCTCAGAGAACCTGCTCCCCTGGTCGGTCTGGTTCATCATCTCGGTAGTGGTGAACATCGTCGTGTGGAGCAGCGTCATGAAGCTGCTGACGTTCTCACTCGCCGTAATATGGTTCTACGCGTTTGTTGCGGGGCTGGTGCCGGAATCGTCAACAGCGACCGGGCCTGTAACGGCACTTCCGTGGGAAGACCCGGACGCGGTGGCAGAGATAGGCGCGGCGATTTTTAACGGGAAAGGCCAGTGCAGCGCGTGTCACACCGTCGATGCCTCGGCACCGAAGGGCCGATGCCCCGATTTGACGGACATCGGCGTGAACGCCGCGAACCGCCAACCCGGCATAGATGCGAAAACGTATCTGATTGAATCCTTGTATGAACCGGCGAACTATCTGGTGCCCGGCTACGGCAAGATTATGCCAGAGGTGTGGAAGGCACCGATTGCGCTGTCGCAATTAGAAATTGAAGCCGTTATCGCCTATTTGCAGAGTCAAGGTGGCGAGATCGATCCGACTCCTTATGATGAACCGATTGATAGGGCAGACGCGGGGACGGTAGCAGCCGCACTGCCGCCGCTGCTCACCGGCGATGCAGCACTTGGCAAGAAGGTGTTTGTCTCAGCGGCGTGCATTTCGTGCCACGCTGTCACAGGCATCGAAAGTCCAGCTGCCGGCGAAGAGAATCAAGACTTTGAAGTCGTCACGGCACCGGATTTATCCGAAATTGCCGCCTTTAACGACATGCGGTATCTTGAGGAGTCCATCCTGAAGCCGGGTGCGCAAATCGTCAGCGGCTACGGCGCAGTCACCGTTAAAACAGACGGCGCGACTCTGCAGGGAACGCTCGTCTCGCAAGACACGGAACAGATTGTCGTCCGCACCAAAAAGGCCAGCGGGGAAGAGGAAGAACACACCCTTCTGCTGACAGATTTGGACGAGGAGCCGATCGAAGAACTCACGAACCTACAAGCGAACGGATACTTCACGTTGACGTTAACACCCACGGATGCCGATGCACCGGTTAGCGGCGAAATTGTTGATGAGACTGAGGATACCGTGACGCTCAAGGTGGGCGACAGCAATCAAACGTTGTCTAAAACAGACGTGAAAAGTCTGCTGACGATTGTTGACTTTGATGGAAACGAGATTGTCGGTTCGTTGGTTTCCGGATCAATGGAGGATGACGAAATCGTTTTGAACGTTGATGGCAGTGAAGAGGTAATCGATACGTTTGATATTGAGGAAGCTACCTTTACGCGCGCGTTTGGCAAGAAGCTGCTCGTCACATCACCGATGCCTGAAAACTTCCCGCTGCTGTTATCGGTATCAGATATGAGCAATCTGCTGGCGTTTTTAAGCACACTCACAGGCGAAACGGCATCGGCGGAAGCAACCACCGCCGCGGATGCCGAAGCTTCTGGGGAATAAGGAGGTAACATGAAGAGGCTCTCACTGTTCACAAAATGTCTCATCATCTTCGTTGGCTGCTGGGTGTTCCTGCGGTTCATCGTCGGCAACGTCATCTCGGTGCCGATACCCGGTAGCGTCGTTGCGATGTATATGGGACTGATTATCATCGCCATCTTGGTGCATATCTCCGTTGAGGATTCACGGTTTCGGGAGTTCCTGCGTCCTATCCATGAGACGCTGATTGACGACAATAAGCGGCTGCGCCGCCGGGTCATCGCCGTGTTGATACCGTTCGCCTTGCTGGCGTATACGTATTCGATTTTCGCGCAGCGGGCCAATCCGCCGGGAAATCCGCGCGACGCGCACCCGTCCCCGCCGCTTGAACTTACCTACAAAGACGAGGTTATCGGGAAAATGCAGGAGGTAGAAAACCCCTTCCGGCACTACGAAAAGGATGACCCTGAAGCGTTCAAAGCGCACGTGGAGAACGGCAGACGCGTATACTATCAAAACTGCTTTTACTGCCACGGCGATGATCTGGACGGACAGGGGCATTTCGCACCACACCTGCAACCGCTCCCCGCGAATTTCCAAGACCCGGGCATCATCCCGAACTTCCAAGAATCGTTCCTCTTTTGGCGGATTAGCAAGGGCGGACCGGGGTTACCGGCAGCCGGAACACCCTGGGATTCCGCAATGCCGGTTTGGGAAGACATGTTGACAAAAGACGAAATTTGGGACGTAATCCTGTTCCTGTCTGATTATACCGGCTATCAGCCGCGAACGTTTGGGGAAGGACACTAAAAGATGATACGCCGATATCAAAACACCATTTTCCTGACACTGCTGCTCGCACTGGCATCGGTTTTTTCGGTGGCAGACGCACAGAACGCACCGGAAGCCTCTGAAGAAGGCAAACGGGTTTATGAGAAGAGCTGTGCGCACTGCCACGGCACTGAAGGACGCGGTGACGGATCCGCCGCCGAAAATCTGCTCCCCAGACCACGGGATTTCACGCGCGGTTTGTATAAAATTCGCTCAACAGAAACAGGACAAGTCCCCACCGACCAGGATTTGTTCGACATTATCACGGAGGGAATGCCCGGTACCTCAATGCCGGGTTGGGATACCTCCCTCAGTGCCAACGAACGGTGGGAGGTTGTCGCCTATATCAAAACCTTTTACGATGGGTTCAAAGAGAATACGGCACCGCGCCAAATCGATCTCTCCGGCAAAATCGCCTACGCTGAACAGAGCATTGAGACGGGGAAAGCCCTCTATACGGAGCTTGGGTGTGTTGAATGCCACGGCAACGTCGGCCGCGGCGATGGCACCTCCGCGCCAACCCTCACCGATGAGTGGGGCTTCCAGACCTGGCCCGCGAATCTCGCGCAAGGTTGGACTTTCAGAGGCGGTAGCGAGACAGAGGACATCTTCAAACGGTTCATCGGCGGCATTGCCGGTTCACCGATGCCCGCGTTTGAGGGGGATAGCTTCCTGCACTTCGGGTTGACTTCGGAGGAATCCAAACGCCTTACCGAATTGGAAAACAAGGACGAAATGACTGAAGCAGAAGACGAGGAATCCGCGGCGTTCTACGAGAAAATGGATGCCGCCGTTGACATTGCCCTCAGAATCACCGAAGGCGAAACCCTGAACGCGGCAGACCGGCAGTCCTTCAATAACGCGATGAAGGTGGTATATGAGAAGAGTTGGCACCTGGCGAACTACGTCAAATCTCTCTCACCCGAAAAGCGGCCAGAACCGGCGATTGGCAACAATGCGTTGCGTTCGCAGTATATCGGCGGTGAATTGCCCACCCTCGGCGATGCAGCATGGGAAACGCTGAAAGCGAGTTACTTCCCCCTGGTCGGACAGGTAATCCTTGAACCGCGGCAATTCAACCCCACAATCGATTCGGTTAACGTCAAATCGTTCTACAACGATAACGAGGTGGCGTTCCTCTTCACGTGGGATGATAGAACGCACACCACGGCATCAGAAGACGAAGAAACAGGAAAGATGCTTGAGGATGCGGTGGCTATCCAATTTCCAGTCAAGGTGCCTCAAGGCCCAACCGCGCCGAAACCGTATTTCCTCTGGGGCGGCAGGCTTCCAGTTTATCTTTGGTATTGGAAGGCTTCCGCGCCTGAGCAGGTAACAGAACTGACTGCCAAAGGCATTAGCAACGCCGAAGTGCAGGCAGTGCAAAGCGACCTCCAAGCGGAAGGAACATACACGGACGGGCAATACAATCTGTGGGTGAAACGTGCGTTGAAAACGGACGACAAGAAGGACTTGCAGCTTGAACCCGAGGTGTTTGTGCCTATCGCCTTCTCGGCGTGGGATGGCGCGAATGGCGACGTAGAGGCAAAACGGGTCATCTCAAGTTGGTATACGTTCGTTCTAGAACCTGTCCCATCTTCCAGACGGTTTATCTATCCACCCTTGGTGGCACTTCTCTCTGTCGGCGCACTCTTCGGTTTACGAGGATTCGCGCGGCGGAGAAATTCATAAATAGCAACGGGGAGATGTGAATTTCCCCGAACAATCCGAGGCGCGCTTTGAGAACGCGCCCAAAAGAGAGGATACACAAATGAAAACCTATATGTTGGCATGCCTCGCGCTGCTCCTAGCGTGCTGCTATGTCATGCCTACCCTCGCAGACCATCACGAGGCGGGTGAAATGGAGATGCTCCAATTCCCCGAATCCTACAAAGCGATGGCGGTGAGCAACGGCGGAACGATTAGCGGCACCGTGACGTTTGAAGGCGACGTGCCGGAAATGAAAGTGCTCGAAATCACCAAAGACGAGGCGGTTTGCGGCTTGACTGAGAAGCATGATGAATCGCTTGTCGTCGGTGAAGGCAACGCTTTAAAAAATACGATTGTCTACCTGATAGACATTTCCCAAGGCAAAGCACTTGATAAGAAGACGAAACCCGAGATCGACCAGAAGGGATGTAAATTCACCCCACACGTCCAGATTGTCCCAGTCGGCGTGCGTCTGACGATGCTGAATAACGACAGGGTCAATCACAACGTGCACATCTTCAGCAGCGTCAACAAACCGGTGAACAAACAGCAAACGAAGAACCGGAAGAAGATGCAGCTCGCGGGTGTCAAGAAAGCAGAAGGGCCTGTCCAGATGAAATGCGACATCCACGGTTGGATGTCCGCATGGCTCGCCTATGTGCCGCATCCCTATTTCGCGGTGACAGATGAGATGGGCAAATTCACGCTGGAAGATGTCCCTCCCGGCACGTATCAACTCGGGTACTGGCATGAAGCGTGTGGCACGAACAGCAAAGAGCCGGCTACCGTTACGGTAGAGGCAGGTGGCACTGTCACGCAAGATTTCACGTTGTCGATGAAAAAGATGTAAATTTCGGCGCATCTGATGCAAAGCGCGGTTGCAAACCGCGCCTACCAGGGACACGTCGTCACTGCAATTTCGGCGCACCTGATGCAAAGCGCGGTTGCAAACCGCGCCTACCAGGGACACGTCGTCAATGTAAAGTCTCGGCGTACACGATGCAAAGCGCGGTTGCAAACCGCGCCTACCAGAGCCATTAGCCATTATGACTGACACCCTCGAGGTCGAAAATCTGTCGCATACGTATGGCAGCCGGCGCGCGCTGGATAGCGTGAGTCTTACTGTGGCAAGCGGCGAGGTTTTCGGCCTCCTCGGTCCGAACGGTAGCGGGAAGACAACGCTGTTTAAAATCTTGTCCACGCTGCTGAGGCCAACATCCGGGCGTGTGCTTATCCTCGGACATGAGTTAGCAACCGCGGCAAAGGCAATTCGGGAGCTGCTAGGCGTTGTTTTCCAACACCCGGGGTTGGATGCCAAACTGACGGTGCGCGAGAATTTACAGCATCAGGGACATCTCTACGGACTTGCTGGCAAGCCGCTGCGCCATCGGATTGCTGAACTCCTGGAACGCTTCGGCGTATCAGATAGGATAAACGAGCGCGTAGAAGTATTGTCCGGCGGTTTGCAACGGCGGGTTGAGATTGCGAAAGCGATGTTGCATTCCCCGCGCGTTTTGCTGCTTGATGAACCGAGCAGCGGGTTAGATGTGAGTGCGCGGCGGCAACTGCGCGACGCTCTGAAAACGCTAGCGGAGACAGAAAACATTCTTGTGCTGTTGACAACGCATCTCTTAGACGAGGCGGAGGCATGCAACCGAATCGGCATCCTGGATGTAGGCAGTCTCGTTGCCCTCGGCACGCCCGAGGAACTCAAGGCGCAGATCGGCGGCGATGTTGTCTACATAGAGAGCACAAATGGGGAAGCCCTCTCTCCCGCAATCGTCCAACAGTTTGGTGTTTCTCCGGTGCTTACCGACAGTCACTTGCGCATTGAATGTGAACGGGGACACGAGTTTGTCAAGGACGTGGTTACCGCGTTTCCTGATGAGATTCAAGCAGCGCGGTTCGGGAAACCGACGCTTGAGGATGTCTTCATCAAATTGACAGGAAATCGGTTTGAGTAGAGGAACGACGTTGTGCTGACGAGTTTGCTGCCGGTATCCACAATATGGTGGCGTGAAATCGTGCGGTTTTATCGTCAGCGGAGCCGGCTCTTCAGTGCAATTGCACAGCCGTTGGTATTTTGGCTCCTCATTGGGAGTGGGCTGAGTGCCTCGTTTCAACCAGCGGGTGCCTCGGATACAGATTACCTTGCATACTTTTATCCCGGCACCGTCGTTTTAGTGTTGCTTTTTACTGCGATTTTTGCGACAATCTCTGTTGTGAACGACAGACGCGAAGGTTTCTTGCAAGGCGTGCTCGTTGCACCGGTGCCACGATGGCGCATCGTCCTCGGACAAGCGTTAGGCGGCACGACACTGGCACTCTTGCAAGGTGTGCTGCTCCTAGGGCTAGCACCGTTCGCGGGCATCCGACTCGGTGTTACATCGGTGCTGTTGACTGTCGGCATGATGGCACTCTTAGCGTTCGGTTTGACAAACCTTGGGCTGCTGATGGCATGGCGCATGGATTCAACGCAGGGGTTTCATGCGATTATGAACCTACTGCTGATTCCGATTTGGCTGCTGTCGGGCGCATTCTTCCCAAGTGCTGGCGCACCCGGGTGGTTGGCATGGCCGATGAGACTGAACCCGTTAACCTATGGGCTCGCCGCGCTCCGAAAGTGTCTCTATTTTGATACCGCAAGTGCAGGCAGCCTCGGACCCGCGTGGACGCTTTCTGTGCTGATTACATCGCTATTTTGCGTTTTGACGTACGTGGGCGCGACTTTGACGGCTTCTTCGCAAGCCGAATAATTTTTTTTATATTCGCGCGAATTGAACGCTTCGCGCATGAGGAGGACTGAATGCTTCAATGGCTTCCTGAGAACATCTCAACGTTCGGGCAAGGTGTTGATAACATCTTCCATATCATCTATTATATTACGCTCGTTGTCTTCATCCTCGTGATGGGAACGCTAATCATCTTCCTGATTAAATATCGGCATCAGGCAGGACAGAAGGCTACCTATATTGAGGGGAGCACGACGCTTGAAATCGTCTGGACAGCGGCGACAACGGTGATTGTCTTCGGGCTCGCGATGCTCAGCTATCCGCAATGGAACCAGATTAAATCACCGAACGAGTTCCCCGCGAATCCAGATGTCCTCGTCCAAGTCAGCGGTAAGCAGTTCAACTGGGATATGACGTATCCCGGGCCGGACAATGAACTGGGAACCGACGATGACCTGGAATTGGAAAACGAATTGCATGTGCCGGTTAACGCGGTCGTGCATATCCGCTTAACCGCTGAGGATGTCATCCACAGTTTTTTTGTCCCGCAGCTGCGGCTGAAACAGGACGCGCTGCCGAACCGGTTCATCAACGTCTGGTTTGAGGCGACAAAGACCGGCCGGTATGAAATTCCGTGTGCAGAACTGTGCGGCTTCGGGCACTCCGGAATGCTTGGATATCTCAACGTGCATTCACAGGCAGACTACGATGCCTGGGTAAAAGAACGGTGGCCTCAGTAGGTGCTGTAGCCGCGACCGGCAGGTCGCGAAGGGAGAAACATAACGATGCACGATAACGAACATGCGTCACATCATCACGAAGAAAGTTTTATTAGCAAATATATCTTCTCGCTGGACCACAAGACTATCGGCAAGCAGTTCCTCATCTACGGACTGATAATGTTCTTCGTCGGCGGTGGGCTCGCGCTGCTCTTTCGATGGCAGCTCGCTTATCCCGAAAGACCGGTGCCTATCATCGGTGCCTCCGAAAAATACATGGAAGAAGGCGAAGTCACCACCGGGGCCGACAAAATGTGGGAGCGGATTTACGAAACTGACGAAGAAGAATGGCTTGAGGTAAACATGCCGAACGGTGTCATTGAACCGGCATTTTACAACATGCTGTTTACAATGCACGCTACTATCATGGTATTCTTCGTCGTCGTGCCGATCTTAGTCGGCGCGTTCGGCAATTTCCTTATCCCACTCATGATTGGCACGCGGGACATGGCGTTTCCTATCCTCAACATGCTCTCCTTCTGGCTCGCTGTGCTGGCGGCGATTATCATGGCAATCGGGTTTTTCGTGCCCGGTGGCCACGCAGCAGCGGGATGGACAGGCTACGCGCCGCTTTCGGCAGACCCGCAGTGGACAGGCGTTGATTGGGGGCAAAACCTCTGGGCAATCAGTCTCCTGATTCAGGGATTCTCATCGCTAGTCGGTTCAATCAACTACATCACGACGATTATCAACATGCGCGCCCCTGGTATGACGCTCTTCCGGATGCCGCTTGTCATCTGGTCTTTGTTCATCGTCGCGATTCTGCTGTTGCTCGCGTTCCCGGTGCTTTCCTCAGCATTGGCACTGCTTATCTTTGATAGGCTTGCCGGAACGACGTTCTTCACGGCGACAGCTGAAGGAGGCGGAGATCCGCTGCTCTGGCAGCACCTGTTCTGGTTCTTCGGGCACCCCGAGGTCTACGTCCTCATTTTACCGGGGATGGGCATCGCTTCCGAATTGATTCCTGTGTTCTCACGGAAACCAATTTTCGGATACCGCTCTATGGTATACGCCATGATTGCGATTGCGTTTTTAGGGTGGATTGTTTGGGGACATCACATGTTCCAGAGTGGCATGCAACCGACTTTAGGTTCGGCGTTTATGATGACAACGATGCTTATCGCCGTGCCATCGGCGATTAAGACGTTTAACTGGCTCGGCACGATGTATAAAGGTTCAATCCAATTTACGTCGCCGATGCTTCACTCCATCGCCTTTGTCTCAATGTTTGTGATTGGTGGATTGAGCGGCATCTATATGGCAAACGCGCCGGTGGACGGCTTCATCCACGATACCTACTACATCGTCGCGCATATCCACTACGTCGTCTTCGGCGGAAGTCTGTTCGCTATTTTCGGTGGCATCATCTTTTGGTTCCCGAAGATGTATGGCCGCCATATGAACGACGTGTTAAACAAAATCCATTTTTGGTTGACGTTCGTGGCGTTCAACTGCACCTTCTTCCCGATGCATATTCTCGGTGTCGGTGGGCACATGCGGCGCATATCCAACCCAATGCAGTATGAATTCCTGCAAGGGTTTCAAGGGATGAACATTTTTATCACAATGAGCGCGTTCACGCTGGGCGCGGCGCAACTCATCCTAGTGTTCAATTTCTTCTGGAGCATGTCGCGCGGCAAAGTTGCAGAGAAGAATCCGTGGCATGTCAACACGCTGGAATGGGAGGCACCCACACCGGTGCCCCACGGCAATTTCGTTGGGCCAGTCCCTACTGTTTACCGTGGTCCCTATGAATACAGCGTGCCGGGCGAAGAATCGGATTGGATTCCGCAAGTGCAACCCGAACACGCACCTGCGACAGGTGGAGATTAAAAGGCATCTGTAGGGCGGAGCTGTGTATCCGCCCGCACATCCGTAGAGCACCAACATGAAAACGCGCGCGCAGACAGCAGAAAATTCTTATAGCCCGTGGTTACATCGGTTCGCACGCCTTGCAGTAGGCGCAACCTTCCTGCTGATTGTCATCGGCGGCATTGTCACTAGCACCGAATCCGGCCTGGCTGTCCCCGATTGGCCGACGACGTTTGGATACAACATGTTTCTATATCCGTTGTCGGAAATGGTAGGCGGTGTGCTTTATGAGCATAGCCATAGGCTCATGGGTTCGCTAGTGGGGCTGCTGACGGTAGGGCTCTTTATCATGGTATTGGTGAAAGACTCGCGCCCGTGGCTCCGATGGCTCGGTTTCCTTGCCTTAATCGGCGTGATTGTGCAAGGTGTTCTCGGCGGACTTCGGGTGACGCAGCTCTCGCTCCTCCTTGCGATGGTGCATGCCTGTCTTGCGCAAGCGTTTTTCGCCTTGCTGTGCGGAATTGCATGGTGGACTTCTCCCGGGGGAAAAGACACGGCGAGGGACAGGCCCTCGCCCTACGGACTCGCAAACGCGTCTGTCGGAGAAAAACGTAAGTTACGGCGGTTAAGCCTGGTAACCACCTGCCTAATTTATGTTCAACTGATTTTTGGCGCGATTTTGCGGCACACCGGGCATCGGTTGGATGCGCATCTCCTGTTCGCCTTTTTGGTGGCACTCCATATCTTCCTTCTGGCAAGGCGGATGTGGCAAGCAGCAGACGCAACGCCTCTCAAAAGCGAACCTACCGTGCTAGTGGTACTCTTAACTGTCCAACTCATGCTCGGCACCGGGGCGTTTTTTGTGAAACTCACCGCGTTCGGCGAAACGGTGTCCACATGGCTCACGGTAGCCATAACGACTGGACATGTCGCAGTCGGCGCGCTGATGCTGGTTACCAGCTTCGTGTTAACCTTGAAAATTTACCGGCACACAGCCGTGCCAACGCTTGATGCCGCCGCTACGCCGGCCCACGGAGAACTCGTTTGAGAACACAGCCGCAAAACGGAGGAACCATTATGCGTTCCACACCAGCAGATTTAGCAAATCAGGTAGACGAACCCACGCGCCCTGCCGCGCGCAGCACGCTCGCGTTGAGTCGCGCGGCGGATTTCATTGAGCTCGTCAAACCGCGGCTAGTTTTGATGATACTCATCACGACAGCGGCCGGCTTCTATATCGGTTCATACCCCCCGGTCAATTGGTTTCGATGTCTGCATACCCTCATCGGCGCGGGATTGACGGCCGCTGGCGTGCTAGGGTTGAATCAATACCTTGAGCGCGATATTGACGCGCAGATGAAGCGGACACAGGACAGACCGGTTCCGGGGGGGAGGATGCCCCCGCTAGTCGCACTGCTTTTCGGTGTGATGCTTACTGGCAGTGGGATGCTCTACCTAACCTTCATCGTGAATCCGCTGAGCGGGTTAGTCATTTCGCTCATTGTGGCTAGTTATCTGTTTCTCTACACGCCGCTCAAACGGAAAACGTCGCTATGCACGCTTATCGGTGCGGTGCCGGGCGCATTACCGCCTGTCGTCGGTTGGGCGGCGGCCCGCGGGACGGTAACGGCAGAGGCATGGGTGCTGTTCGCTATTCTCTTTTTGTGGCAGCTCCCGCACTCGCTGGCAATTGCCTACATCTATCGCGAGGACTACGCGAAAGCGGGCCTTCGGTTGCTGCCTGTCATCCATCCCGATGGCGCGAGCACGCGTCGGCAGATTGTGATGAACTGCGTCGCACTCCTTGCGATAGGCTTACTCCCCGCGCTGCTCAGCATCGCCGGCGGTATCTATTTCTTGATAGCACTGCTGTCGGGATTAGCGTTTCTCGCGTTCGGTATCTATTTAGGCGTTGCGCGTTCGGTGCAAGCGGCACGGTATCTGTTATACGCATCGCTGCTCTATCTGCCGATAGTCTTTATCGCGATGGCAGTGGACAAAATCTAAGAATGTCCTACTGCAAAAAGGGATTTCAAGATGAGTTTCTTTGCAATCTTGTTCTCATTTAAGGGGCGAGTCAATCGGGCAAAATTCTGGATGGTAAATTTGCTACTGATTGTCGTCGTGGGCATCATGGTGCTTATTTATGGTGAAGAAGGATCTGTCATCCTTTTCCCTTTCGGTATCCTTTGCTTTTGGGCTGGTTTAGCAATAACTGCCAAACGCTGGCACGACCGCAACAAGTCAGCTTGGTGGATCCTGATTGAGTTAATCCCAATTCTTGGTCCCATTTGGGCGTTTGTTGAATTGGGATTTTGCAAAGGAACAGATGGTCCAAACCGCTTTGGTCCGGACCCACTGAAAAAGCAATGAACACACCTGACAATCGTACCCGAAATCGCCGCCTCGGCATCACGCTGTTTTTAGTGTTCGTGGTTTTGGTTATCGTCGCAACCGTGGCGATTATCCGCGGCGGCTGAGGAGAAACCTGATGTCACGTGAAACACCGGTAGAAGGGACTTCTCGTCCAGAATCTCCATCAGAGAACGCGAGGGACAGGCCCTCGCGCTACGAGCTGCCGCAAGACATTCGGCCAATGAGCAACGCCCGATTAGGCATCCTAGTTCTACTCGGTGCGGAGATGATGCTGTTTTCGGGACTTATCGGCGCGTTTCTCGTCTTCCGGATGGGGAACATCACGTGGCCGCCGCCATCGCATATTGACATCCAGCTGCCCCGCGCGGTGACTGGCATCAATACCGCGTTCCTGCTGCTGAGCGGTTGGACGATGTTTCAGGCACTCCGTGCAATTCAGAAGGACCAGGTGAAGCAACTCCGCAATTGGCTGCTGCTCACCGGGGCGTTAGGCGTGCTTTTCCTCGGCATCCAAGGAAGCGAATGGGCACAACTGATTCGCAGCGGCATGACGCTTCAGTCGGGTGTCTACGGCGGCATCTTTTATGTCCTAATCGGATGCCACGCGGTGCATGTAATCGGTGCAGTCATGTGGCTAGTCATTGTGCTAGTGATGGCGATGGCGGGGAGGTTTTCCGCATCGCGTCACGTCGGCGTTGAAATCTGCACTATCTATTGGATTTTCGTCGTCGCGCTCTGGCCGATGCTTTACGCTTTGGTGTATCTCGCCTAAGGCGATGGGAGGCTTTTATGCGACTCGTTTTTTGGGGAGTTGTCCTGATGCTCGTCGTGCTGATTGTGCCGACGTGCCTTGAGGCATGCCCCGCTTGCAAAGACTTGAAGGAACCCATCGGAAGAGGTTTTAATTCCAGTATCTTCTTCATGATGGCGATGCCGTTTACCGTTGTCGCGCTCATCGGCGGAAGTGTTTTTTATCATTACCGGCGCGCAAGCAAAAACCGGGATAGAACGGACACGCCTTAACCGCCGCGCGCTGGAACGAATAGGTTGGATTTGAAATCCGATATGTGTTAACATACTAACATGAAAGGAGTTAAATCGAGTGGAACACGCTACCACGTTAGAACAGACTGAAGACGTATATGAACCGTCGCTTACGCCGGATAGCCTCGGCAAACTCGGCATGTGGATTTTCCTCGTTGGGGATACCATGTCGTTCGGAGCACTGCTGGCGGCATACGCGGCCGTCCGAGCCGGTGCCGGCGTGATAGGCTGGGCACCACCAGACGAGATACTCGGCATCAACCTCACCGCGTTTATGACGTTTCTGCTGATTTGTAGTAGCGTCACTATGGTGAAGGCGTTGGAAGCCATTCAGAACGGCAACGTTTCCCGAATGTGCACCTTCCTCGGACTCACGATTGCCGGGGGCGTTATCTTCCTCGGCCTGCAGGTGTATGAATGGAACGCGCTTATCAAACACGGGTTGACATTAACCGAAATCCCGCACCACGGGTTATCAGGAGCGGCCATTAGCGGTTCAACGCTTTTCGGGCCTGCCTTCTACACCATCACAGGGTTCCATGGCTTGCACGTCACCGGCGGTGTCATCTACCTCATCGTCATCCTCATCCATGGATTGCGCGGACGGTATACCGCTGAATTCAACCATGAGGTAGAAATCGTCGGACTCTATTGGCACTTCGTCGATCTGATTTGGATTATGGTTTTCACCTTCATCTATCTACTATAGGCATCAGGACTGGGAAGTCCCGCCTACCCGATTTAGGAGGACATACATCATGGCGGAAACGCATCACAAAGAGCACCCGAAATACATGAACATCTTCTGGTGGCTCCTAGGCCTCACCATCGTTGAAGTTGCCGTGGCGATTCCTGAATATGCTACGGTGCTGAAAGCCATATTGCTCATCGGATTAGCATGTGGCAAGGCGATTTTGGTTGCCAACTATTTCATGCACCTGAAGTTCGAGCGGAAGACGTTGGCAGTCATCGTCATAACGCCGTTCCTTATCTGCGTTTTTCTCGTCTTCATGCTGATGCCAGACATCATGGCAGAGAAACGACTTGAGAAATTCGCGCCGCAAAGTGGGACGGCGACGAAAGTTATTGATACGTCCCATTAACGAGTCCGGTAGGCGCGCCGCGGAAGCGCGCCTAGAACAAGGAAAAAAGATGAGCTTACCTAACGAAGACGAACGCCGAAAACTTGACAAAAGCACGCTGTTGTGGGTGCTGTTAGGCGTTGTCATTATCAGCATCGCGGGCATCAATTTATGGGCGATGTTTGACAAACGCCCGGCGGCGATGCCTAAAACGGGTGCGGACGAGAAACACCCCTTACCTTCACAGTTACCGGACTTCGCCTTGACGAATCAGCAGGGCCAGCCGTTTGGATTGGCAGACCTCGGGGGAAAAATCTGGGTGGCGGATTTCATCTTCACGCACTGCCTCACGATTTGCCCGCCAATGACACTAGAGATGGCGCGCTTGCAATCCAATTTTGTAGAGAAACCGGTTTACTTCGTCTCGTTCTCCGTAGATGCGGAACGCGACACCCCCGAAGTCCTCTCACGTTATGCAGCGCAATACGGTGCAGACGAAAGACGCTGGCACTTCCTCACCGGCGAAAAGGAACGCATCTATCAATTGGCAAAAGAGGGGTTCAGTTTGGCCGCCGGGCACAAAGGAAGCGACATTTTACATAGCACACGGTTCGTCCTTGTCACACCGGATGGCGAAATCCATGGACGCTACGATAGCCGGAGCAAACCCGCGATGCTGCGGCTCCGCAGAGACATCAACGCGCTTCTTAGTGAGTGATACCAAATTACGTCAGGACAGACGCAAATGTCGTCATCTCCACCGGTAGGCGCGGTTTCAAACCGCGCACGTGAGAGATCTTCATCATCTCCACTGGTAGGCGCGGTTTCAAACCGCGCACGTGAGAGGTTGCGCGATTCCATGAAGGCTCAGAAATTAATGGGGGATTTCCAGAACATGTGCGCGTCTTGGACAGAATGTGGTGTGAGATGCTAAATAACGTGCCGAATCTGCTGATTTCCATCGCGGTTTTTCTGATTCACTTCCCGTTCGGTTTCTATCGCGTCCGATATAAAAAATTCAGCCGCCCATGGAGCCGATGCCTCTACATCCCTATTGTGCTAAATATCGTCGCGCGGCGATTTGTTCTCAATTGGGAGTGGCAAACCGCGATGGTTTACCTCTGGACAGCAACGCTGTTGGCACATCTCATCGGCGGATACTGGGGTTCGCGGCGCAACCGGCCGCATACTGAAAAAAAAGAGACCAGAAATGCTAAAGAAAATTTATGTTCCCGTTGATAACTCGGACTACTCCGATGCGAGTATCTCCCTGGCGGTAGAATTCGCGAAAAAGTTCGGCTCACAACTGGTAGGTTCGCACGTTTACGCCGCGAAAATGCACGACGTGCGCTTTAAGCAGATGGAATACACGCTGCCAGAGGAGTATCAGGACGAAGTTGAACTCGAAAAGCAGCGCCGCATCCACGATACCCTCATCACGATGGGACTGCAGCTCATTTCGGACTCCTACCTTGAAGTGATGAAGCAGAAGTGCGCCGAGGCTGACATCCCCTTTGAAGCAAAAATGCCCGAGGGAAAACACTTCATCAAATTAGTGGAGGACATTCAGGACGGCGACTACGATATGGTAGTTATGGGCGCACTCGGCATGGGCGCAGTCAAGGACAGTCTCATCGGTGGGGTCTGTGAGCGCGTCACCCGGCGCACCACTACCGATACGCTTGTCGTCCGAAACCTTGAACCCATTGAAGAACAGACAGGCAATATCCTCGTCGGAATTGATGGCAGCCCCGAATCTTTCGCAGGCTTGAAAACCGCACTCCGCCTCGGACAGGCGTTCAACAAACCGGTCGAAGCTGTCGGTGTCTACGATCCCTATTTGCACTACATTGTCTTCAATTCAGTTGTAAATGTGCTAACCGAACGCGCCGCACGCACCTTCCGGTTTAAAGAACAGGAACAACTTCACGAAGAAGTGATTGATACCGGACTGGCGAAGATCTATCAGTCACACCTTGAGGTATCCCGCGCGATTGCCAAAGATGAACACGACTACGCGCTGAAAATTACGCTGCTCGATGGCAAAGCCTACGAAAAGATTCTGCAATATGTCCGCAAAACAGAACCGTGGCTGCTCGTTTTAGGCCGTATTGGGGTTCATAGTGAACAAGATATGGACATCGGTAGCAACGCTGAAAACCTGCTGCGCCTCGCGCCGTGCAATGTTTTGCTGTCCAGTCAACGTTATTTCCCGCAGATCGATGTGAAGGCGGAAGAGACGCTCGTCTGGACGCAAGAAGCCTCGGATCGAATGGCGAAGGCACCGCCGCTGGTGCGGGGCATCGCGAAAACAGCAGTGCATCGGTTCGCGATTGAGCGCGGGCACTCTGTCATTACAGAGAGCGTCATTGACAAAGCGATGGAGGCGATTATGCCGAATCGCTCCTCCGAAAAGTTGACGCGCGTCGCCAAGGAATTGGCGGAGCAGAAACTTTTGGAATCGGAAGCCGTGCAAACCTACATCTGTGGCGAATGCGGCTATGCGGCGCACGAGCAGGAGCCTGTCCAATGTCCGGTGTGTAGCGCGGCTTCGGAACGTTTTCAGAGGGTGGACAAGAGTTCGCTTGAGCACATCGCCGTTGATGAAGGCGGTGCAGCAGAAGAGGAAACGTTTGATGGGGTTCGCCTCAAATGGTCAGAACAAGCGAAGAAGGCTTTGCGGCGCGTCCCACGTGGCTATATGCGCAGAAACGTCAAGGCGCGTATTGAGAAATCCGCACGTTCTCAGAAAATCGGCACCATCACGAACGCGTTCGCAACGCAAATTATTGAGGATAGCATGGGCGAAGCGGCCGCGGTGCGTGAGGACGCGCCGGAACTCAGAGCCGTTGGTGCATCCACACGAGCACAGTCCCAGCCCGAATCGCCTTTGGATAACTTTGAGAGCTCCGGGCAATGGACAGAAGACGCTGTGAAGCGGCTGAACCTGGTTCCGGCCGGTTTTATGCGGAATATCACGCAGACACGCATTGAACAGCGAGCGCAAGAAGCCGGCATCGAGAACGTCACGCTTGACTTCGCCGCCCGTGTCATTGAAGATGGCAGAAGCCTTGCCAATGAGGTGCTTGGGCAGTATTATCAGGGCAACTCAGTTGAAGAACAGCAAAACGGCGCGTCCAATTAAAGGCAGCGCAATTCAATTCTCTCCGGTAGGAGAGCCCTCCCAGTCTTGACACCCTTGAACCATCGTGACTGGGAGGAGCCACCTACGGGAAAATTGCATCCTCACTAAAAACGGAATGTCTCTAAATTAAAGAAAATCCGTTGAGAGTCTAGGAAACTCTCTGATGCTGAGGAGATATTTGTGGCACAATTTCACAACAACCCGCGCGACGACGAGCCGGAAGACGAGGAATATGTCGCCTTTCCTGGCGGGATTCCAAAGAGGTGGCTCGGCCCTGCAATGACGCTTCTTTGCAGTATCGCTATCGTTTATGTGCCTTGGGCTACCTGGCAAACGATACGTGTCGGTATCGCCGCTGGCACTCCTGGTGTTCACATTGCGAAAGATGTGTTTCACCATCTTGTGCTTTTTGCTGCGGCCGTGTCTTTTCTGATTGTCGTCGGCGCGAAGATTCTGGAGCGAGTGATGATGTATTACTTACAAGCGAAGAAACGCGTTGAACAGGCGGAACGCCGCGCAGAAGAAGCCGAACAACGCGCAGAAGAAGCCGAACAACGTGCCGAACAGGAACACCAACTCCGCCTGCAGATTGAACTGCAGCGGCAAGCGGAACGCCAACGCGCAGAAGAAGCCGAACAACGCGCAGAAGAAGCCGAAAATGGTAAGAATCACACCCCAAAATAAACGGGAACGGTGTCCGCGACGTTTGGACGGCTGACTCAACTTGTTCGTTTACCAAATTGGCGGATGCGGCCAGACTGGCGAGATCTGCCTAGCCCTAGAAATGCGGTTTCCTTGAATCACCACTAAACCTGCATAAAACGGAGTTGCATCATGCAGATACGTATTTTGAAAAACGGAGCGGCGTTTCTCTTATGCCTGCTCATTTTGTCAATCGCAGCGAACAGTTTCGCTGAAAACTGGCCCCACTGGCGCGGACCGCGCAACGATGGCACGAGCCACAAAACCGACGCGCCTATCCACTGGAGCCGCACCGAAAATATCAAATGGCGTTTGCCGCTACCCGGTGAAGGCGCAGCAACACCGGTTGTCTGGGAAAACAAAATCTTCCTGACATCCGCCGAAGGCGATGCACTCGTCCTGTTGTGCATTAGCACCGAGGGGGAACTCCTCTGGAAACGCACATTAGGACACGGCAACCGCGTGGTGCGCGGCGGCGAAGGCAACTTTGCTGCCCCCTCCCCTTCAACCGATGGCGAACACGTCTGGTCCTTCATAGGTAACGGAAACCTCACCTGCCATGACGTTGAGGGAAACCAACTCTGGCAGACTAACCTGCAAGAACGCTACGGTACCTTTAATCTCTATTTTGTCATGTCAACCACGCCGCTTCTTGATAAGGACAGACTTTACGTCCAACTCATCCACAGCAACGCGTGGCTAGTCTTGGCTCTTGACAAAGCCACCGGGGACGAGATTTGGAAGCATCAACGCGATAGCGATGCCACCGCTGAATGCGAACAGGCATATACTTCGCCGATTCTCTATCGCGATGCTGAACGAGAGTTCCTCGTCGTGCACGGCGCAGATTACGTCACAGCACATCGCCTTGAAGATGGCGGCGAGCTCTGGCGATGCGGCGGCTTGAATCCTGTGGCGAGTTACAACTATTCGCTCCGTTTTGTCGCTTCACCCGTTGCAACAGAGGGGCTCATTGTCGTGCCCTCCGCGAAAAACGGACCGGTTTTGGGCATCAACCCGGCCGCACAAGGGCATGACATTACCGACAGTCAGTGGCAAATCTGGAAACTTCCGCAAGGCACGCCGGATGTCCCCTCCCCGCTCATCCACGAAGGGTTAGTCTATCTATGCCGAGAAAACGGAGATTTGTTATGCCTTGACGCGAAGACAGGCGAGCGGCTCTATCGGGAACGAACGCATCGGCATCGGCATCGTGCATCGCCAGTGTATGCGAACGGGTTTATCTATCTGACTTCTCGCGACGGCGTTGTGAACGTTGTCAAGGCTGGACGCAACTTTGAAATCGTCGCCACGAATAAGTTGGGTGAACCCATTGCGGCATCGCCAGTCATCGCGAATGGCACGCTTTATCTGCGGAGTTATGACGCGCTCTACGCTATCGGTGAGTAGGCGCGCTATCCGGACTGACATGTCAGGGCAGATTGCTATATCCACCCTGACACGCCACGAAAACGAGGAACCGCAAATGCGTCCTTCACGCTTAGAAGTTGCCAAAATTGGGGAAACATTCGCGGCGGCGCACCTCAAAAACAAAGGGTATCACATCCTCGCGCAGAATTACCGCGCGTCCCGCGGCGAAATCGACCTGGTGGCGAAGGACAGGGACTTCATCGTTTTTGTGGAAGTGAAAACGCGACGCAGCCTCAAGTTCGGACTGCCGCAAGAGGCCGTAACACCTCGCAAACAGCAACAGATTTCCAAAATCGCTTTAGCCTATCTACAAGAGCGAAATTTATTAGAGACTCCCTGCCGTTTTGATGTTATCGCGATTCGCCTGTCCTACCATTTAAAGTTGTTGCGCCTTGAACACATCAAAAACGCTTTTGAATTTCAGGAGGAGAAATAGAGAATCGCTTCCCCGCGAGAACTCAGTTCCTATTTTCATTTGACAAATTGTCCAGTTTATGGTATCCTACCGCGAAAACAACCGCTAGGAACAACAAACAAATGTGGTATACCAACAACCAATTCTGGACCTCCCGCGCGCTCTATCGGTGGGGACATCGACTCACCAGTCTTTTCTGCAAATGCATGGGGCACCTCCAAGCACACGGCATTCAACACATCCCTCGCGAAGGCGGCGTGTTGCTCGTCTCAAACCACGTCAGCCTGTTGGACCCGGTTATCGTTGGTTCCGCCGCGAGTCGTGAGGTTCACTACATGGCGCGGAGCAACATTTTCGGCGTGCCGGGGTTAGGACAACTCATCGCTGCCTACAACGCGTATCCTGTCAACAGAGGCGCGCCAGACCTAGGTGCTCTCCGAAAAACCATCTCACTGCTGCAAGAAGGAAACGTGGTGCTGATTTTTCCGGAAGGCACTCGCAGCGTTGATGGAACTTTAGGGAAGGCACACGACGGCGCGTGTTTCATCGCGCACCGGGCAGGCGTGCCGACGCTGCCTGTCTACCAGAGCGGCGCGGAACAGATGTTGCCGCGTGGAAGCAAACGCCTCCATCGCACACAACTGACTGTAACGTTCGGAAAGCCCATTGATTTTACTGGGCTCGACAAGTTTGAGGTAAGACGCGAGATGTATCAGCACATGGGAAGGCAGATAATGGAAGCGATTGCGAATCTCAGGGATAACTTATGATGTCGGATTCGCCAAAATTAACAACACATCGCCATCTTGGACCTGATATGTTTTCCCTTCTGCCCGCAGTTTACCCGTGCTGCGCGCCTGTTGAAAGCCGCCGCACACCGCTAACTCTTCCCAGTGGATTGTCTCGGCACGGATGAAGCCGCGGCCAAAATCGGTGTGGATGACACTCGCCGCCTCAACCGCAGTCTGTCCCTGACGCAGCGTCCACGCGCGAACCTCTTTCGGGGCCCCGGTAAAAAAGGTGATGAGCCCGAGCAATTGATACGAAGTCTGGATGAATCGCGTGAGTGCCGATTCGCCTAACCCCATCTCCGCCATGAAGACTTCCGCATCTGCCTCGTCTAATTGCGAGATTTCCATCTCCAGCTGCGCCGCAAGCACAATCATCGCCGTGCGCGGTTGCGCCGCAGACGCAGCGAACCGTTCCGCAATCGCATCCACCGCATCCAGCTGCGCCTCACCGATATTCAGGATACGCAACAACGGCTTCAACGTCAAAAACCCGTAACCTCGAATCAGTTTTTCCTCGGCGGCAGAAAAATCGAGGGAACGGAGAGGAGTGCCGCTCTCCAAAGTCTGCTGACACTTTTCTAAAATTTGCAGCTCGTTTTGCAGTTCCGCAGACTTTTGGTTCTGATACTGCTTTCGGAGGCGGGGGACCCTATCCTCAATTACCCGCAGATCAGCGAAGGTAAACTCAAGCGCGACGATTTCCATGTCGCGTTCGGGGTTGACGCTCCCATCAACGTGCGGCACCGTTTCGTCTTCAAACAGGCGGACGACGTGCGCGAGGGCATCGACAGTGCGCAGCTCAGCGAGCAGTGTCGGCGAAAAAGAGCTCTCGCTGCGTTTACCTATCAGCAGTTTTTTTTGGACACCCGCGACATCAACGTAATTGATTGTCGCCGGTGTTCCCTTTTTCGGTTTAAGCACTGATACGAGCCTGTCCAAGCGGTAGTCTGGGACAGCGATGGTGCTGAGGTTTGTCTGTTGGCGGCCCGCGTAACTCCCCGTTTCTGCGGTGGCACGCGCTAAGGCGTTAAAAACGGTAGTTTTTCCAACGTGCGGTCTGCCGACAATTCCTATTTTCATATGCTTCGATTTTGATTGACAACGTTTCCTAAAAATGCTAATCTAATTGATAATAACTCAGGACAGACGCAAATGCCGCAATGCGCTATCGGGAGGCGCGGTTTGAAACCGCGCTGTGTGGGCGCGCGGACAACGCGCACCTACCGAAATGTTCCCCGCGTCAGTCCTACAGATGTTAACGAGAGGTAACCACGACATGACAACTCCCACTCGGAAGTGGCTCACGAAAGGCTTAACTATCCTCTTAATGCTCATGGTATGCCTTGCAGTTTTGCAATGGTTCATCATCAAAGAACTCTTCAGTTTCGGCGCGGATATGGTGAAAGACGCGCTGATAAAACAGGCACCCGAAGGCGTAGCCCGTGCGGATATTGAGGAGACGTTTGAACGCGTCAAAACCGCCGGGCAGCAGCTCCCGTTTAGTTTCCTCACCGGACGAATCAGCCTCCGAAAAATCAGAGACGTTGGCAACTACGCGCTGGAAGCAAACGCCGATGAATTCTGGGACGCTGAGGAAATTAACACCCTCCTGCGCATGATGAACGCCTCGGTCGGGTTCAAAGGAAAGGTTGAATAACACGATGCAACTCACGCCCCCTTACGAAAAATTCGCCTATGCCTACGATAGAATGATGAAAAACGTCAACTACCCCCGCTGGGCGCGTTATCTCGAAGCACTTTTCGAGAAATACGACAACAAACCACACCGTATCCTCGATGTGGCATGCGGCACCGGCGCGCTCACCGTACTCCTCGCCACAAAAGGCTATGAAATGACCGGGGTGGACAGAGCCGCCGGCATGTTGCACATCGCACGAGAAAAAGCAGAAGCGCACAACGTGCACGTTGACTTTCACCAAGCCGATATGCGCAACTTCCAGCTCAACCAGCGGTTTGACACAATCCTCTGCACCTACGATAGCATCAACTATGCCATCACCGAAGATGAACTCAGCAGCGTCTTCCAACGCGTATCCGAACATCTGGAACCCGACGGGCTGTTCATCTTCGACATCACGACAGAGCGGAACATCGTTGAGCATTTCCACAACAAAACCTTCGCCGAAAATCACGAGGACTACTCCTACATTTGGCGGAACAACTATCTCTATCATACCAAAATGTGCCGAACGCACCTAACCTTTTTTATTCGCGACGGCGCAACTTTCCATCGGTTTGAAGAGATTCACCAGCAGAAAATGTTTGAGGTGGATACAGTCAAGGCCCTGCTCAAATCCGCAGGCTACAAAACACTGAGCATTTACGATATGTATACGTTCAATCGGTGGAACCGCTACTCGGATCGGATTAATTTCACAACGCATTTGGCGTGAAAGACACGCATAACCACCTGGGCTCGTAGCGCGAGGGCCTGTCCCTCGTGAAAGACATGCATAACCACCTGGGCTCGTAGCGCGAGGGCCTGTCCCTCGCGAACGTCCCGGGCTAAGGTTGATGTGACAAGCAAACCGCTCGGCTCGTAGCGCGAGGGCCTGTCCCTCGCGAACGTCCCTGCCCAATGAAGCATGCCGAGGCACAGGAACTCGGCCTCCGGTATCTCAGAGCGTTCGCCTACAGCCCTTCAGCAATCATATCTCCCACCTGCTCGGTGGTATAGCCCATGCGGCCAGCACCCAGGTCTTGGATTTTGCCGCTTGCAAGCAGATTACTGATGGATTTCTCAACCGCCGCCGCCGATTCTGCCTGTCCGAGGTGCTCCAGCATCATCCCGGCTGCGCCGATTGCAGCGATGGGGTTAATCTGGTTTTTGCCGGTATAGCGCGGTGCGGAACCGTGAATCGGCTCAAACATCGCGACACTCTCCGGGTTCAAATTGCCGGAAGCAGCGATGCCCATGCCGCCCTGAATCATCGCACCCAGGTCAGTGATAATATCGCCGAACATATTACACGTCACGATGACATCAAACCACTCCGGGTTTTTCACCATCCACATCGTCGTGGCATCGACGAGGGTGTGCTCTTTCTTAATATCCGGGAAATCCTCGCCGACTTCGCGGAAGACGCGTTGCCAAAGATCGTGCGCGAACGTCAGCACGTTCGTCTTATCGCAAAGCGTTAACGTGTTCTCTTTGTTGCGTTTCTGGGTGAACTCAAACGCATAGCGGATGCAACGTTCCACGCCTTTGTAGGTGTTAATCATCTCCTGAATAGCGACTTCATCGCGCGTGCCGCGTTTGAGGAACCCGCCGATGCCGGCGTATAATCCCTCGGTATTTTCACGGACGATGACGAAATCGATATCCTCGGGTCCTTTGTCCTTCAACGGCGTAGGCACACCGGGATAAAGTTTCACAGGACGTAAATTAATGTAGAGATCGAGTTCAAACCGAACCTTGAGCAGGATGCCTTTCTCCAAAATGCCGGGTTGGACATCGGGATGCCCAATTGCACCGAGGTAGATGGCATCGAGCCCGCGAAGTTCTTCTAATACCGACTCCGGTAGCACCTCGCCGGTTGCAAGATACCGTTCGCCGCCGACATCGTACTCCACGGTTTCGTACTGGAAGCCTGCCTGCGCGGCGGCGGCCCCGAAGACTTTCATCGCCTCGCGCGTCACTTCGGGGCCAATGCCATCGCCAGGGATGAGGCCGATTTTATACATAAATTTCCTCCAAAACGGAATTAAAAGTCAAACGTCTTATATTTTACCACATCTGCACCGAGATTGCAAAGGAAAATGCCATTTTGATCTCCGAAACGCGCCTCAAAACCATCCTCAATACATTCGGCGACATGCGCATCCTCGTCATCGGCGATTTTTATCTCGATGCCTACTGGCACATCGACAAAACGCGCTCTACCCTATCGCTAGAGACACCGTGGCATACCAACCCTGTCGTCGCACAACGCTATAGTCCCGGCGCGGCTGGCACCGTCACGAATAATCTGAACGCTTTGGGAGTTGGCAAAGTCTACACACTCGGCGTTATCGGGAAAGATGGGTTTGGACAGACGCTCCTGAACTGCCTGCAGGAAAAGGGATGCATTACCGATTTCATGATTCAGGCACCGGAACGGGTTACGCCTACTTATCTCAAGCCGATGCATCGCGGGTATGAAGGCGTGGAGAACGAAGGACCGCGGTTTGATATTGAAAACCAAGTGCCGATGGCGGAAGCCGTTGAAACCCGCGTTATCAGCGCGATGCACGAATGCTTGCCGCGTGTCGATGCCGTTATCATCGGAGATCAGATGCCGCACGAGAATTTGGGGGTGGTTACGACAAAGGTGAGAGCGGCACTCTGTGAACTTGCGCTGGAATTTCCAGAAAAGACCTTCTTCGCCGATTCCCGCACCCGCATCGGCGCATACCGAAATGTCATAGTGAAACCGAATCGGTTCGAGGCGATGCGCGCCGTTGAACCGGACTGGAAGCGAGATGCCGTTGATAGAGAAACGGCGGAACGATGCGCGCGCATTCTCGCGGAACGAACGCAGAAACCTGTCTACGTCACGCTTGGTGCCGAGGGCATCCTCGTCTGCAATCAGGGAAACATTATGCACATCCCCGGTGTCCCCTTGGAGAATGACACAGACCCGGTAGGCGCGGGAGATAGTGTCTCTGCAGGACTCGTAGCGACGCTGTGTGCAACCCGCGGTGAGGAGAGTGTAAGTATTGCCGCGTATGTAGGGAATCTCGTCGCATCCATCACCGTCACTAAACTCGGCGAGACAGGCACCGCTTCACCAGAAGAAATCCTCCAACGCCATCGGAGCCTCACCCCATGAACGTTTTTGATGCCATCACCCAACGCCGCAGCCATCGCGGCGATTTCCAACAACGCGCCCTTGACGCGGCAGACCTCGGGAAACTCATCAATGCGGCGCGATGGGCACCCTCGCCGTTTAATGTCCAACCGTGGGATTTGCTCATTATCCGGGAGCCCGAGGCGAAAGCGCGCCTCGCTGAACTAACAGAAACCGCTATCGTCGCGCAATTCAAGGACGCGAAATTTCTGGACGATAACAGCCGATGGATGCGCCTCACCGAGGCAGAATGGCAAGAACACGGCGACGGCGTGCTGCTGACAGAACACGTCACGCTACCGAAGTTTCTACAAAGTTCACCAGAAAAGTTGAAACCGCTTTTAGACAACGCGAAATCGTTGACGTTTTTGGGATATTTAGGTGCAGGGAAAAAGCCTGCAAAAGAGATTGCGCAGCAGGTGCGCGACGCGCCACTGCTGCTCTTGGTGACAATGAACTGCCAAAAACGCCCACCGGGTGAGGGAGCCACCCGCTGGATGTGGCTCAGCATCGGGATGCTGATTCAGAACCTACTCCTCGCCGCCACCGCGCTCGGTATCGGTGTGCAATTCGTGAGCGCGCCTCTGGAAAGCGAGGAGCATCGCAATAAAATCCGAGAACTTTTCAACCTGCCGCAGCAGCATGAGGTAATGACGCTGCTCAGGCTCGGTTACGTTGATGGAGCCGGTGGGAATTCTATCAGGCTGCCAGCATCGGATTTTGTGCATTTTGAGAGGTATGGCGAGGGATAGGTTTTCCCCCGCCTGACGACAACGCGCGACACCTAGCGATTCGCCAACAACTCTTTCAGTGCCGCTTTTTTCTTTTTCAGTCGCCGTTGCTGGCGTTGGCGGATCTGCGTCCGCCGGCGGACCTGGCCGCTTTTACTGCGTGGCATAAATTCACCCCCTTTTAAGATTGAACGGTTTTGGCGAGATACATGAGTGCCTCTTCACACAACTCTTGAATCTCCTCCATCGCGACGATGAGTTCTTCTTCTGAACGCGCATGCAACTGGAGTCGCTCCTCGGTCAGCGTGATGTAGAGCTCGCGTGCCACATCGACAAATTCGACTTGCGTTGCTGTCTCTGCCGCTAGCACGAACGCGGCCGCGCCTTCAAAGATTTCACGCGTTGCCATACCCTCAAAATTTTTATAGAGGGCACGCGCGGCGAGTTCCTCAGGCGTAAAAGTGGGAGCCGGCGGTTCTTCCGGAACGGGTTCGGGCTCGGGCTCTGGTTCAGGCTCCGGCTCCTCTGGCACCTCACTGACAGGTTCCGGCTCAACCTCAACCGGTGGCGATTCAGGTTCTTCCGGGGCACCTTCTTCGTCAGGCTCATCCGCAGGCGTTTCCTCATCGTCCTCATCTGCAGGCGTTTCCAGCGTTGCTGCATCCGAGAAGAGGGAGAGCGGATCCGAGGCAGCATAGGAAGCTGCGGACTCCGTTTCATACTCCAAGACATCAGAAAGAATCTCTTTCATGTCTTCGCGTCCCTCGAATGCGACATCCGGTTCTTCCACTATCATCCGTAGCGTTTGGATGCCGATAGTTTGAATCAGCGGGTGGAACACCAGCATTTCTGTCGGTGCTACCTCAAAGAGTGAGCGCGCGACGAGTGCCACCTCCGCCATATCGCGATTGCCGATGAGTTTCAACCGCGTTTCGCATGCCGTTAACGCCTGTATGAGACGCTGCATGAACTCCGGTGTCACTAAATGCGGCAGCACCTCCGTACGGAAATGTTCGCAGGCGCGCTCCGCCTTCGCCATTTGCACGGACTCCTGTGAAAAGCTGTGCTGCCTGAGTTGACTCTCGGGATGAGACTCCATCAGCACAAGTTCTTCTTCTGACGCTTCCTCTGGAGAATCCAAAGGGGCCTCCTCCTCGCTGTCCATCTCATAGTCCTCAAGGAGTTCGGTTACCCAAGTGTACATCGATTCAAAATCGAAATGCACATTCTCCAATTCAGGTTCGTTGAGGAGTTCGCGGCTCTGCGAGATACAGGCGTGGAGCCGCTCCTTCTCCGATTTCTCGTAGGGAAGCCTGCGTTGCTTTTCTACGGCTATCTGTTTTTGACGTGATTTCCGGTCGCGATTGCGTTTTTCACGTTTACGCGCCACATTCGCAGACCGGCGAGCTTTTTTCTTTGCCATTGTCCTATCTTTTTGCCTCGCCAACGGCGAGAAAATGCAGGCGACGCTGAATGACGAGGCCGCCCTTCAGTTATCTTTGTGGAACCTCAAACTAGGTGTCACTTTAAAGTTTAACATCTTTTTATAGTATATAGCAAGAGAAAAAGTTTTGTCAAGGGAAAATTTGACATTCCCCAGAAAATTGGGTATACTTTGCATAGCCTAAATCGCAAACGCATAGGATTAACCCAATACCATGAACTTTCAAAACCCCAAAACCGCCGACATCGCCGCACTAGACGCAGCACTTGCCGAGAATTTCAAGGCGCATTTTTCGGTAGAACCGTTCCTCTCCCGAAAAATCGTGAGTTTCCAAGGCAACAAGGACAAACCTGCCTACGGCTGGTATAAATACAAAGAGGCATTCTCGGCAGAACTCGTCGCGTATCTGCTCAATGGTGCTGTAGGAGAGCCCTCCGGTCTCGGGGCATCCGTAGGCGCGCGTTCCAAGCGCGCAAGAAAAATCCTCGATCCGTTCGCAGGCATCGGCACCACCCTTTTCGCCGCTAGCGAACTCGGCATCGCCGCTGATGGCATTGAACTCCTGCCCATCGGACAAGAAATCATCAACGCCCGGCTCATCTTGGAAAGAGACGAGTGTGCCGACACGATTTTCTCAACGCTTGCCCAGTGGATAACCCATCGTCCGTGGAAAAATTCGCCGAAACGCGTCCCGTTCAGCACGCTACGCATCACCGAAAACGCCTATCCTTCCGAAACCGTTGAGGCAATTGAGCGTTACCGCGGCGCAATGTTCCAAGAAAACGAAAAGGTTCAGACAGTTTTACGGATGGCACTGCTGTGCATTTTAGAATCCATCAGCTACACCCGAAAAGATGGGCAATGCCTCCGATGGGATACCCGTTCCGGCAAAACGCGCGCCAGCACCAAACCTTTCAACAAAGGACAAATCCTCGGCTTTGACGCAGCCATTGCGGCGAAACTGAAAGAGATTTTAGACGATGTGCATCCCGCACCAACGCTCTTCTCAAATCCCAGCGAGAATGAAATCCCAACGCCACCCGTAGGATTATTCAAAGGTTCTTGCCTTGAAATTTTACCGACATTGGAGAGTGAGTCCTACGACGCGGTGCTTACCTCGCCGCCTTATTGCAACCGATATGACTATACGCGCACCTACGCCTTGGAGTTGGCGATGCTCGATCTGGCGCATGAGGATGTCACCCGCTTGCGACAACAGATGCTGAGCTGCACCGTCGAAAATCGCCAGAAAGCCCTGCAACAACTCGCCCCACAGTGGGCACCCTTCCTCACCGCCGCAGACCGGCAACCATTGCTACAAGCAATCCTCACCTATCTGGACAACCAAAAATCGGAAGGCATGCTTAACAACAGCGGCATCCCCCGCATGGTGCGCGGCTATTTCTACGAGATGGCGTGCGTTATCGGCGAGTGCGCGCGTGTGCTAAAACCGAACGCACGTCTCTTCATGGTAAACGACAACGTCCGCTATGCCGGTGTGAGCATTTCGGTTGACATGATTTTGTCCGACATCGCGCGCTCCCTCGGTTTTGCCGTAGAGCAGATTCTCGTCGTGCCGGGGAAGAAGGGAAACAGCAGTCAACAGATGGGAGTGTATGGGAGGGTGCCGTTGCGGAAGTGTGTCTATGTATGGAGGAAACAATGAGCATTTATCGTCGGCATTTATCCAGAAGTGTAGACCTGGTCACCGATGCAGCAGACATCCGCGCAGGTTTTGTCACCCTGGCGTTGGAGAGGAACCGTCGAGCTACCCCGTTCGTTGAGCAGGCACGGGCATTGAAAGTTTTGGCACAGCGCGCGAAAAATCCTATCGATCTCCTTAACATTGAAGGGATCCGGCCCGCGTTGCTCACCGCCGCCGGCTTTTCAGAGAAGGCGACAAATTATACAGAAGAAGCAGACAAAACAGAAGCAATACAGGGATTAATCGAGAACTTCCTGGAACCTACAGGCAGTGATTTTGTGGAGGAACTAGTGTATCGGTTTCTGTTGACTCGCGGCGATTCGTTAGGCGGCTCCATGCGAAACGTCGCTGGCAAGTTGGCGGAGAGAAAACTGACCCGAGCCCTCATCTCCGCGCTGACACTCACAGAAACCGAGTATCGGTGGTTGAACGCCGCGAGCAAGACATGGATTCCCGGAACGACTGATGTCACGGATATTGAATTGAATCTCAAGGCATTGAGTTGGGAACGGAACGGAGAATCCCGAACGCTGATTTACAATCTCACCGTGCCGCTGGTGAGAAAAAACATAGATATGTGTCTCCTCAACTGCGATTCATCCGAGGTGAAGTCTGCGACTTACAGAATTCCTGAGCGATTTCTCGCGTTCGGCGAACTGAAAGGCGGCATCGATCCGGCGGGAGCAGACGAACACTGGAAAACCGCGCAAACCGCCTTATCCCGAATAAGGGATGCTTTTGGGGACAAAAATTTGTCGCCCAGCCTCTTTTTTATCGGGGCTGTCATCGTTGAGAACATGGCACAAGAAATTTGGCAGCAGCTAGAAGCGGGCACGCTGAAAAACGCGGCGAACTTAACGAATGCTGAGCAGGTTGCGTCGCTGTCTCAGTGGCTAGTCGAACTGTGACTAGTTGATAAGGTATCAACTAATCTTGTGAATTTTTCCGTTGCAAATTTCTGTCTTTTGTGGTATTTTAGAGTTCACAGACATTTGCATGTCAAGAAAGTACACATGAATCGGGTGCCAGTCTCCGGTAGGACCGTTGCGCAGAAGGCAGAGAGCTCTCGGGTTTTGTAGAGAATGAGCTTCACATCCCCTGAAAACCATGAGGGCATGCGCCGGAACGGGGATCGGTCTTGTAGTCTATCGGCTGTATCGGTTAACAGATTCGGTTAACAGATGTGGTAATCGAGCAGAAGCATCGGAATGGGAAATGGAGGGATAGGAGATGAATATTCCATTTAACCTTTACGATTTTTTGGGGTACGCGTTACCTGGGTTCGTCGTCATAATCATAGCGGTTATTTTGATAAATCCGGACATTCTGACAACCCCACAGTCGCCAATTGAAACTTGGTTGGGATTGATTCAGAAAGTCACAAATCCAGATGCAATGCCTATAAATCAAACCGAGCAGGCAAAAAGCGGGTTAGAAAGGTCTTTGCCTACTAGCATATCTCAGATGATTTTCTATGTACTTGCATGTTATCTCGTTGGGCTTGCGGTCCACGGATTAACTGATTGGTTTTTCGCGACACTTCCAAAGAAATGGGAGCCGTTGAAAAGATATTATTCCGATCAAGGGACGTTTGAAAAGGGACTATTTGACTCTAGTTATAGAGATTATCCTATAGACTTTGTCCCCTACTCAGACCATTTTGTGGACAAGTTGAAAAAACAGATCGAGAAAATTTTTGATGTCAAAGTAGATAGTATCATGTGTGAAGCAGACGATCAGGTAGAGGATCAAAAGTATATGGAGATTTTTGAATTTTGTCGTGGAGCGGTTATCGAACGGAGCCCCGCGCACTATTCACGGGCATTTGCGTTGTTATCACTCTACAATTCTGCCAGACTTCTAGCAGGGATATTTCTTCTTGCAGCAGTAGGATTTTTGGTGCGAATTTTTGTCCCGCAGCAACACTTTGAGTGGATATGGGGCGTAGTCTACATTTTAATTTTCTTCTTTCCTTGGATTGGGACAAAGGGAGAAAAATTAAATGGCTGTGCGAAAAAAGAATCAGAGAAGGGCTGCGCAAAAGTAATAGGATCTGTTTATTGGGCAGGTGGAGGATTTTGCGCAGTAATGGCGCGGTTATGGATTAATGCTCATATTCCTCAAAATGAGGTAGGAGGTTTCAATATCCTATTCTGGGGTTATTGCGTCAGTGCAGCCCTATGCCCCATATTTTTCTACCTCTATAACCTTTTCAGGAGGTATTACCGCAACAGCATCATCTACGGGTTTTATGAATATGCTGTAGCCCGCGAAAAGAAGACAGAGGATCCCAATGCCACGTGATGTCGCGAAGTTGAGTGAGGGGCGGATTGCCTTGAAACCAATACGGGCGGATAGAGAAATCTGCCCTTACCATCGGTAGGCGCGCACGTCTGCTGAAAATGCCCTTTAACCTCTTAAACTGCAAAAGGACCTCAATCCTTCGCCCCCAATGACGCGTTGTTCGCGAGAACGGAGGGTTTCTGTTAGGCAAGATATGTTTAGCATTGCAGAAACATATCTTGCGGGGAGCCGGTTTTGAGCTGCCACAAATCAGCGGTTGACTCTTAAGTTGGAATCCTTGATAACTGAAAGACTCTGCAGCCAATTTGACATCCACCCTAAAATGTCGGAGAATAAATAATATAGAACGAACCCGGTAGGCGCGGTTTGTAACCGCGCACGTGTTCAGTTTGCGCGGTTACAAACCAGTGCCTACCGGATTCGCTTTGCGGCCAGCCTGCTACTTAACGCAGCCTCTTGATTTTGCCCCATGACGTGGCAAGTTTATCCCGCGCATCGACAGCCGTCAAGAACCCAGCCATGCCGACATCCATGCTGTCTTTCACTTCGTCAGCGGAAAGCGCACGGTTCCAGAGACGCACCTCGTCAACCAGACCCGGCCATGCCTCGCCAGACCAGGTGCCTATTTGAATCTGGCTCGTCGTCTCCGCCGGCGCGACAGGATTGTTAGTCTCCTGCGCGTGTGTCAGCTCGCCATCAACGTAAATCTCCACCAACCCGTTGTTGTCGGAAGTATGCGTATAGGCGAGATAATACCACTTGTCGGTATCCAACGCGGTTTCGTTATCGTTGACATCCAAGAACCCGCCGGCGGCACCATTCGTCCACACCTTCAAGCCGTTGGCGGGGTTCATGCCGAAGCCGAAACCGATGTTTCTGCCATCGCCGCCCGAGCGGGTGCCGAAGATAATCGCATGCGCACTCGGTAGCCGCGTGAGACTCACCCACGCCGCCTGCGTGATTGCATCTTCGATGTGAAACGCCGCATCATCTTCAACCGCGACGAAATCCGCGGAAGCAGCGAATTCGAGTGCCTTCCCGAACTTGCCATCTACCCACTGCGCACCGCCGTTGAGTTCGCCGGTGAACTTGTTTTCCGAGAAGTCTTCAGTGCTTGTCCCTGTGCCTTCGTCAAGAGGCATATAAAGCACGAGCCCTTCCATCAAATCAGCGGCCGCGTAAGTGCAGCAGGCCGCTGCAAAAATTAGCATCAGCAATAAATATTTCATCATTTTCCTCCTATTGGAATTGTAATAGAGACATAATAACAGAAACCGCGTGTGTTTGTCAAGTTTCAGAAATTTGACGAGGAATTTTCTAATTCTGGAAATCCTGCTCATCCTGTAAATCCTGCTCATCTTGTAAATCCTGCTTTCAGATTGCTGTGTTCGGCCATGCTGCTGTGCCAGGCCGAGGCATTTTCTAATCCTGAAAATCTTGTTCATCCTGTAAATCCTGCTGCTGTGCCATACTGAGGCATTTCCTAATCTTGTAAATCTTGCTAATCTTGTAAATCCTGCTTCAGATTTGACATCCACACCAAAATGTGGTATAATAAATACAGGAGGTAAACAAAGTGAAAAACCAAACCCCAGACGCACAATATACGATGGGCCGCAGTGAAGCGGAGACTAGGCGTTTAATCGAACAATCGCAACTTTACGACGGCGTAACGCGGCGGTTTCTCAACGCCGCGGGCATTGAAAAAGGGATGAAAGTCCTTGACATCGGCAGCGGCGCGGGCGACGTGGCCCTGACGCTTGCCGAAGTTGTCGCAACCAACGGCTCTGTTGTCGGCGTAGATGTGAACGCCGAGATTCTCGAAACTGCACGAAGCCGTGCAGACGCGGCGGGCATAACGAACGTCACATTCATCGCAGGCGATGCGCGCACGCTCAATTTGCCCAACGATTTCGATGCCATCGTCGGCAGGCTGGTTTTGATGTATATGGCGGAACCGGCGGATGCGCTGAAGCAGTTGGCAGCGCGCC
>PYJE01000191.1:39097-62694 GCA_003635305.1 Candidatus Poribacteria bacterium
GCGGGTGCCGAAGATAATCGCATGCGCACTCGGTAGCCGCGTGAGACTCACCCACGCCGCCTGCGTGATTGCATCTTCGATGTGAAACGCCGCATCATCTTCAACAGCGACGAAATCCGCGGAAGCAGCGAATTCAAGTGCCTTCCCGAACTTGCCATCTACCCACTTCGCACCGCCGTTGAGTTCGCCGGTGAACTTGTTTTCCGAGAAGTCTTCAGTGCTCGTCCCTGTGCCTTCGTCAAGAGGCATATAAAGCACGAGCCCTTCCATCAAATCAGCTGCCGCATAAGTGCAGCAGGCAGCTGCAAAAATTAGCATCAGCAATAAATATCTCATCATTTTCCTCCTATTGGAATTGTAATAGAGATATAATAACAGAAACCGCGTGTGTTTGTCAAGTTTCAGAAATTTAACGAGGAATGTCCTACTCCTGTAAATCCTGCTAATTCTGTAAATCCTGCTTCCTCGTGCTGTGTTCGGCCGGTCCGCTATGCATATCGAGGGATTTCCTCATCCTGTAAATCTTGCTCATCTTGTAAATCCTGCTTCAGATTTGACATCCACCCCAAAATGTGGTATAATAAATACAGGAGGTAAACAAAGTGAAAAACCAAACCCCAGACGCACAATATACGATGGGCCGCAGTGAAGCGGAGACCAGGCGTTTAATCGAACAATCGCAACTCTATGACGGCGTGACGCGGCGGTTTCTCAACGCCGCGGGCATTGAAAAAGGGATGAAAGTCCTTGACATCGGTAGCGGCGCGGGCGACGTGGCCCTGACGCTTGCCGAAGTTGTCGGCACCGACGGCTCTGTTGTCGGCGTAGATGTGAACGCCGAGATTCTCGAAACGGCACGAAGCCGTGCAGACGCGGCAGGGATAACGAACGTCGAATTCATCGCAGGCGATGCGCGCACGCTCAATCTGCCCAACGATTTCGATGCCATCGTCGGCAGGCTGGTTTTGATGTATATGGCGGAACCGGCGGATGCGCTGAAGCAGTTGGCAGCGCGCCTGCGCCCCGGAGGCATCGTCGCCTTTCAGGAAATTGAATTGACGTTCTACCGTGCCATCGTGCACCCCGATACGCCCCTCGTCAATAAACTTACCGAGGGTGCAATCGCCGTGTTTGAGAAGTCCGGGGCGCACATCGGCATGGGCCTCCACCTTTACCGCGCTTTCGTTGACGCAGGGTTGCCGGAACCGACGCTCCATTTTGAGACACCGATGGGAGGACCCGCGGCATGGCCCGGTTACGAGTTCCTCGCGAATAGTATCCGAAGCATTCTCCCACTGATGGAGGCATACGGCATCGCAACCGCCGAAGAGGTAGAAGTGGACACGTTAGCAGAACGGTTGCGCGCGGAGGTTGTCGCCGCAAAACGCCCGCTCCTCCTGCCTCCGCATATCACTGCCTCCGCAGCACTGCCAGCATAAAGGAATTTGAACCTATCATGAGCAATGCACCCCGCGATGCCGCCTACGCCTTAGGCAGAACGTCACACGAAACGACGCGGCTCATTGAACAGTCGAAAATCTACGGAGGCTCAACGCAACGGCTGCTGGAAGCGGCGGGCATCGCAAACGGCATGAAAGTATTGGAGATCGGCAGCGGCGCAGGCGATGTAGCACTCACCCTAGCCGAACTTGTCGGCAAAGAGGGACGCGTCGTCGGCGTAGATGTTAATGCTGATATTCTGGAAACGGCACGTAAGCGCGCCGAGGCAGCAGGTTTCACGAATGTCGAATTTATCGCTGGCGACGCACGCAAACTGGAACTGCCCAACGATTTTGACGCGCTCGTCGGCAGGTTCGTGCTGATGTATATGGCAAACCCAAGCGATGCGCTCAAACACCTCGTCACGCACCTCCGGCCCGATGGCATCGTCGCGTTTCAGGAACCTGAATACACCATTTACCCGGCGGTAGCGCATCCTGATACGCCGCTGATGAACCAACTCATCTCGTGGATTGTGGAGGTGTTTCAAGCAACCGGCGCGCATCTGGACAAAGGCATCGGGCTTTATCGCGTCTTCGTTGAAGCGGGATTGCCGGAACCTATCATGCACTTTGAAGCCCCTGTCGGCGCAGCCGAGACATGGGCTGGTTACCGCTACATGGCGACGATTTTCGAGAGTCTTCTCCCGATGTTGGAGAAATACGACATCGCAACCGCGGCCGAGGTAGGCGTGGAAACCTTGGCTGCGCGCGTTCGGGAAGAGGTGTTGATTGCGAAGAGGCCCTTCTTCTTGCCACTGCACCTCTCGGCGTATACACGAATGTCTCATTTACCGTAGGGCGAGGGCCTGTTCTGCCTCCAAGCACCGCTCGCGGCAGAACAGCCCCCGCGCGACATGACAACACGCAAGATAAAAAATTTGACACATCCCTGAAAATATGTTAAAATATTTCCTAATTATCACTTTTCGGTCTGTTTTACCTCAAAAAAAGCGATTTTAGGTTGACATCTCATACGAAAATGTGATATAATTGTGTCACGAAGAGTTAAGTTAACGTTCGCCGCGCAACGCGCGCGGGGGACATCATCAATCAATCTCTGCTCCCTGTGATAGCCGGTATGCCGTGCTTTAGCAGCGGGGCCATTAGTCCGAAGAGAGGCAATCAATTTGAAATCATACGAACTCCTGCTTATCATCACGCCCGACCACGATGAAAGCGAAGCAGAGGCTCTCACAGCGAATGTGCAGGGCATCATAGAGAACGGCGGAACGCTCCTTAAGGTAGATGCTTGGGGCAAAAAGCGGTTCGCCTATCCGATTCAGAAACGCACCGAAGGCTATTACGTGCTTTACATTTTTGAGAGCGCGCCCAGCTTTATTGCAGAACTTAATCAATCGCTGCGAGTCATCGAAGCGATTATGCGGCACATGATTGTCCTCTATGAGGGCGACGTTGAACAACTGAAGAATGCCGCCGAATAAGCGCGTATCGGGTGGTGATGAAGGCTGAAAACACAACAGCACGACTCAAACGAGCATCACCCTAAATTACTAACGGGATATGTGCTAACCGTGCGTTATCCTGTCAAGTACGCAACTAATCCTATTATTGGGAAATGGAATTGAAATGGAAGGCTACAACCGCGTCACGCTGACCGGGAACCTTACCTCTGATCCAAAATTGAGCCAGCTTGCAGACGGCAGGCCCGTTGCCACTTTTGGATTAGCGTTTAACCGTTTTGGTGCAGGTTCACAGACAACTAGACAAACAGAAAATACCTGCTTTGTTGATGTCGTAGCTTGGGGACAGACGGCCAAAATAGCGAGCGAACATCTTGGTAGAGGTAACCGCGTTTTGATTGACGGTGCCCTCAAATATGAAGAGTGGGACGCTGATGGTATGACTCGGACCCAGCACAAAATTACGGCTTTGTCGCTTATCTTCCTCGGTCAGGGCGGTAGTAGAGATTACAATCGGGTTACCCTAATAGGCAATCTCATCAATCGCCCAGAATTGGTAGACTCTTCTCCCGAGGGAAGGGCAGTTGCCAAATTTCGCCTTCTTGTTAGGCGTTCTTTTACTGATGTCCGAACAGGTCAACCGAGAAGAGACGACTGTTATGCTGACGTAGAAGTTTTGGACGGACAAGCCGAAATTGCGAGTCAACGTCTGAGCGAAAATAGTACCGTTTTTGTTGAGGGAATTCTGATGCATGAAGACCTGACGAATGAGGACGGTAGGTTTCGCGAATACTGGATTCGTGCTCAGCGGATAGTCGCTTTTAGCCTAGACGTTTTTCGGCTAGATAGCGGTGATAGCACACTGCTCGAAGAACCTTAAGCGTAAGTTTTCCATTTCGACAAGGAGTATTTTGTTGCTCCAAACTGCTTTTCTACTTTCCAACTGAAAAGCACGAAACAAAAAAGGAAAATATCATGGCAAGCTACAACCGGGTCATTCTCATGGGGAATCTCACCCGCGACCCTGAAGTGAAATTTCTTCCCAGTGGGACCTCCGTCGCTAATTTTGGACTCGCGATGAATGAACGCTACACCGACCGGGAGACAGGCGAACAGAAAGAGAACCCCTGCTTTGTCGACGTGGAAGCATGGGGCCGGCAAGCCGAAATTATCGGCGAACACTTCACAAAAGGCCGCCCTATCCTGGTCGAAGGTTCTCTCAAATACGACTCATGGGAGGCCGAGGACGGCACGAAGCGGAACCGCCTTAAAGTCAGGCTACAACGGTTCCAGTTCGTAGGGAGCCGGCGCGATGGCGACGAGGCTGGCGGTGGTTACACCCAAGCCGCACCCGCAGCCGCACCGACAGCGCAAGCACCCGTCCCGCCTCAGGGTGCTCCCTCATCGACAGAGGACGACATCCCGTTCTAATCGTTTTGGGCGGCGCACGGCCGCCCGCGTATGCCGCGTCGGACGCGCACACGCCGCGCGCCCGACGCGCCACTCATAGGAGAACACTAGTTATGGCATTCCGCCGGAGACAGCGTTATAGCAAACTTGAATCCATCGATTACAAGGATGTGGATACGCTGCGCAGATTTATTAACGAACGCGGAAAAATCGTGAGCCGCCGCGTCACGGGGCTCTCCGCGAAGCAACAGCGCATGGTGAAGCGCGCCATCAAACGCGCCCGAAACATGGCACTTTTACCGTTCACACGATAGACAAGGCGGCGGTGCCGGTAGGTGCGGTTTCCAACCGCACCTACCGAATTCGTGCCGCGGCCATCCTAAGGAATTGATTTAATCATGGAGATAATTCTCAAAAGAAACGTTGAAGGGCTCGGCGTGCCAGGCGATGTCCTAAAGGTTGCAGACGGCTACGCCCGCAACTACCTCCTGCCAATGCAGCTGGCAGTGCATGCAACCGAACGGAATCGTAAGCAGCTGGCGCACAAGAAACGGCTCATCGATCATCAAGTCGCGAAAGACCGGGATATCGCCCGCGAAATCGCCGGGCAAATCGCCGGCGTTACGTGTAACCTCCGCAGACGCGCAGGGGAAAATGACCGGCTCTTCGGCTCCGTTACCACCACCGATATCGCCGAAGCATTGCGCGCCGAAGGCTTTGAATTGGAACGGCGCGTCTTTGACATGGGCGAACCGATCCGCGAACTCGGCGTATTCATGGTGCCAGTGAAACTACACGCAGATGTCGTCGTTGAACTGCGGGTCGTCGTCGAACGCGAAAGCGAAGAATAACGCCGTGCCTCTGTAGGACAAAATCTTCGGTAGGTGAGACTTCCATGCAGGGCTTGATACCGGACACATCGGGAGCGGGAGGACCCGCCTACCGGGTATTCTGAAACCTCAGACAATCCCGAAACTATAAGGATTGGTGAGGTGTGATGAAACACTAGGGTGAAATATGCAGGCTGAACCGGTTGAACCTCTTGCTGACATGGAAGCAGAACGCGCTGTGCTCGGCGCAATGATGACAGAGAAATCCGTTATCCCGCGAGTCATCGCATTGCTCGGACATACGTCCGATGCCTTTTTCACCACAGACCATCAGCTGATTTACACTGCAATCCTTGAGGTTTATGAGCGCGTTAGCAAGGCAGACCCGCTCCTCGTTGCAAATGAACTGAACCGCACCAACCAGTTAAACCGCACCGGAGGGCCGGACTATCTCTACGAACTGCAAGCACCCATTGTTGAGACAGAAAGCACGGAGTTCTACGCCGAGATTCTGCACGAGAAGGCGACGCGCCGCCGCCTCATGCAGGCCAGTTCACAGATTCGGGAACTCGCGATAGACGAAGATGTCGAATTATCCGATGTCATGAACCAAGCACAGGAGGCAGTGTTTGAACTTGGGCAAACGGACGCGCAACGCGGTTTTACCCGCATCCGGCCACTGCTCACACAAAGCATCGGCGAGATTGAAAAGTTGTTCCACAAAGAGGAACGGTTCCTCGGCGTTCCCACCGGTTTCATGGACTTTGACGTGATGACATCAGGGTTGCAGCCCGGCAATTTCATCATCATCGCCGCGCGGCCAAGTATGGGCAAAACGACGCTAGTGCTGAATATAGCACAAAACATCGCCTTGGAACAGACGCGTCCCGTCGCCATCTTTAGCCTGGAAATGCCAGCGCAAGACATTGTGATGCGGATGCTCTCCGCCGAATCACAGATAGACTTCGGACGGCTCCGAACAGGCAACTTCAGCGAAGATTATTGGCGGCCCCTCACCGAAGGCGCGAGCCGCCTCGCCGAAGCACCTATTTTGATTAACGATAACCGCGGCCTCACGGTGCAGGCATTGCGCGCCGAAGCCAGACGGCTAAAAGGAGAACACGACAACCTCGCGCTCATCATCGTTGACTACCTGCAACTGCTCAGGGGGACAGGCCGCTACAACTCCCGTGAGCAGGAGATCTCGGAGATATCGCGCGCATTAAAGGTGCTTGCATGGGAATTAAATGTCCCCATCATCGCCTGCTCGCAGCTGAGCCGCGAAGTGGAACGGAGACCTGATAAACAGCCGCAACTCTCTGATTTGCGGGAATCCGGCGCAATCGAACAGGACGCAGACCTGGTTGCATTCTTATACCGAGAGGACTATTACCAAGAAGATGAACAGGCGGATGACCGGGTCGAGGCTCTTCTCCTCATAAAAAAACAGCGTAACGGGCCCACTGGCACCGTCGCCCTCTACTTCACCAAAAAACAGATGCGGTTTGAAAATATCAGTTACTAGCCGCCGTAGGATTCATGAACCATCACTTCCCCACAGACGAACGCTCAGGCGGATTCAGAATTTTGCTTAAGAGCCGATTGCACAACACGCTCTCCGAGATAGGCAAGGCTTGGACGCTCTTTTTCCAGACGCTCGTTCAGATTTTCCGGCCGCCGCTACAGTTAGAGCTGCTGACGAAGCAACTGCTGCTCGTCGGCTTCAATTCGTTGTCTGTCGTGCTGGTATCGGGATTTTTCACCGGGATGGTATTGGGTGTCCAAGGCTACATTCAGTTGAAACCTTTTGCGGTGGAAGGTTCAGTCGCGCGGTTCGTCTGTGTATCTGTGGTGAAAGAACTCGGTCCGATGATTACGGCGTTTGTGCTTGCCGGGCGCATCGGTGCGTCAATTACGGCGGAGCTCTCAACTATGAAGGTGACAGAGCAAATCGATGCGTTAGAAGTAATGGGCACGAATCCGGTCAAATATCTAGTTGTGCCTCGGTTCCTCGCGTGCGCCATCATGCTGCCGACGTTGACGATATTCTCAACGTTTGCAGGTATCGCGGGCGGTTTCATCGCTGTCGTGTCCCTATTTGATGTCAACGGCCACTTCTTCCTGTTGGAAGTCCAAAGGAATCTGTTCGTGGCGAGTGTCCTCGTCAGCCTCATCAAAGCGACTTCGTTTGGAATGGCGATTGCCGCTGTCGGGTGTTACAAAGGTTTTAGCATCTCAGCCGCAGGCGGCGCGGAGGGAGTCGGCACGGCGACAACCGGCTCCGCCGTTATCTCGCTGATAGCCATCCTGGTTCTCGATTTTGTTTTAAACCACATTCTGTTTAACATTTTGGGTTGGGTATGATTGTAGTTAAAGACATTTGGAAAACTTTCGGCGGCAAAAGCGTCTTAAACGGGCTGAGCCTTGAGATACCGCGCGGCGAAACTCTCGTTATCATGGGCAGAAGCGGGTGCGGCAAAAGCGTCCTGCTGAAAATTATCACCGGACTCATCGCCGCGGATGCCGGCGAGATATGGTTTGATAGCACTGAAATCTCTAGACTCAAAGCAAAGGAACTGAACGCCATTCGCCAGAAAATCGGGATGCTGTTTCAGTCTGCCGCGCTGTTTGACTCAATGACCGTCGCCGAGAACATCGCCTTTATGCTAGACCAGCACACGAAACTCACACAAGCCGAAATGCGGAAAGTTGTCGATGAGAAACTCAGCCTCGTTGATTTAGAAGGCGTTCAGGAGTTGCGTCCAGCAGAATTGAGCGGCGGGATGCGCAAACGCGTCGGATTGGCGCGCGCGCTCGCATTTAACCCTGAAGTTATCCTCTACGATGAACCTACAACCGGACTCGACCCGGTTACGTGCAACGAAATTAATCAACTCATCCGGGACTTGCACGAAAAACTGCAAGTCACCTCCGTTGTCGTGACACACGACATGCACAGCGCATTCAGTGTTGCAACGAGGATGGCGATGATTCATGAAGGCAAACAGATTGCCTACGGGGCACCCGATGAGATTCTCAATAACGACGATCCGATTTTGCAACAGTTTATTCTGTTCGGCGCGCCAGATCAGATTCTCAATATGGAAAACCCGGTCCTGCAAGAATTTATCGGTAGGCAAGACCGCGGCGCGCACGGAGAACTCGCTTTATGAAATTCTGGAGCCCGTCTGTCAAAGTCGGCGCAATGCTTGTCATCGCCGCGATATTACTCGTCATGCTCCTCACCAACGCAGAAAATTGGCCCTGGGCTACCTCCGGCGACGAAATGCGTTTTGAATTCAGCACCGTGAGTGGACTCTACATCGGCGCAGGTGTCTACTTATCCGGCGTGCCAATCGGGAAAGTGACAAGCATCAAATTGCAGCCTGAAACCGATAACGTCGAAATTCGGGCGAAAGTCAAAAACGGCTTCCAATGGCTGAGAGAAGGCTGTGGTGCCAGAATATCCATGAACGGGTTCGTCGGCGAGGTTTACATCGCGCTTGACAATGGCCCCGTCGGAAACAGAACGTTAACACCGGAAGACTTACCTATCATCGGGAAGGACCCGGTGAACGCTCTCGAACTACTAGAACAGACAAGCGCGGGCATGACGCAAGCCATTGAACTCACAACGGCGGCGAATGAACTCCTTCAAGAAAATCAGGAAGCCATCAAACTCGGTATTGAAGAGATACGAGAACTCGTGGCACTCTCGGCCCGAACCATCGAAAAACTCACCGTCGATTCGGAAGAGACTGTTAATGCGTTGATGCAACTCGCCTTTGATAATGACAAACGTCTCCAGCAGACGTTCCTGAAAGCGAACCGCCTGCTCAGCCAACTAGAAGGCGATTCCTTGATGGTGAGCAGTCAAATTAGCGACATTTCGCGGGAACTGCTCAGGCTAATTAACCAGAATTCGCCAAAACTGAACGGCATTTTAACCGACATGAAGACCAGCTCGTCGGAATTTCGGCAGATAACAGCGGCATTTCGGAACGACTTTGAAACTCTGTCCACCGATATCTCCGCGCTTGTTGCGCAAGGAAGCAATGCAATTGAAACAGGAGAGGCAAACATCGCACCGATTTTAGAGAACCTGCAGGCGACAACGGCGGCGTTCACGGCATTGGAAGAGAACATCAACCAGCTCTTGGCGACAGTGCAAGAAGGCGAAGGCACCGTCGCACAACTGCTCAACAGGCCGGAACCTCTCGCAGACGCGCGCCGCACGCTGAACAACGTCAACGAAACGATGACTGCAGTGCGAACCCTCTCGCAACAGACTGGAAAACAGTTGAAAAGTTTTGAGATGCCGAAACTGGGATGGGATTACGAACTCCGTTATTTGGGGCAAAGTTTGCAGGCAGACATCGCACCGGGGCTGCAGCGGCATCTGCATAATGAGCTCGCCTTCTCGCTCTCACCCCAACCCAACTCGCACTACCGCATCGGACTCGGCGTTCGGAACGAGAAAATCGCTTACGAATTTCAGTATGCGTATGATGTGACAGACTACCTTCGCGCGCGCGCCGGGTTCATGCGCTCCAAAGTCGGCGCAGGACTCGAATTCTGGCTGTTATCGCGGCGACTCGGCATTACCATTGAAGGCGTTGGATTGACAGGCAGCGAACCGCAATTGAATACCGAATTAGCCATTCGGCTTTTCCGGCACGGCGAACTGCTCCTCGGCGTGGAAAATTTGATAGACGAACGGCGTTGGACAACAGGGTTCCGTTTCATCAATAGCGAATGGTAAAGTTGTGATCGGGCGATCACAAACTACAGATGGCGTTTGCGTTCCGTTTCATCAATAGCGAATGGTAAAGTAGTTCGGAATTGCCAGAGGCTCTGGCACGAGTGCCAAGCGTTCGCGAACAAGGCTTGCCCTACGAAGGATGGAAAACAGAATCGTTTTGGCAAACAGGAGAAGATGCTTATGCGAAAGATTTGCTTTGGAGATAATCTACAGATATTACGAGAATTTGATGGGGGGGGTAGATATCATTTGCACGGACCCGCCTTTCAACAGCGGCCGCGACTATAACACGTTCCTTTCCGAATCACAATCGCAGCGAACGGCTTTTGTGGATACGTGGACATGGGACGACGCGGTGCAAGAGGCACGGCGTGAGGTAGCGTCGCTCGCGCGGGAATCCGATACCTACGCCGCCCTAAACGATGCCTTATACGGATACGATTACGTCTTGCAGAAAGCGACGAGCGGTCCGCCGAGTGCCACGCGCGCGTATCTCGCCTTCATGGGGCCACGTCTCGTGGAGTGTCACCGTGTTTTGCATCCGACAGGGAGCATGTATCTGCACTGTGATTCAACCGCCTCGCACTACCTGAAAGGGTTGATGGATGCCATTTTTGGCTCAGCGAATTTCAAGAATGAGATTATCTGGAAACGCTATAGAGGGAAGCGTTCAGGGGCCAAGACAAAGTTCCCGGCTGTTACGGATACACTGCTGTTTTACGTGAAGAGTAAAGATGCAGAGTTTGCATTGCCGTTTACACCGTTGGATCCGGATTACGTAAAAAGGGTTTACCGGCACGATGACGGTGACGGTAAGGGCCCATACAGATTCGGTGGACGTATTCGGGATAGAAAATACTATCTCGCTAATAGCCGAGGGGTGCCAACTACGAATCTGTGGGACGATGTTCCAGAACTCAATGGGACGAATCCCGAACGTCTCGGTTATCCAACACAAAAGCCGCGCGCATTATACGAACGAATTATCGCGGCATCGTCAAAACCGGGGGACATCGTGTTAGATCCGTTTTGCGGCTGCGGGACAACGATTGATGCGGCGGAGACGTTGAACCGTCAATGGATAGGGATTGACATCACGCTTCTCGCGTTGGACCCGATGCAGAAACGGCTACGCGAGCGGCATGGCCTTGAACCGTCCGTTGATTATGAAATCGCGGGCTATCCGACGAATATGCAGGAAGTGACACTGCTGGTGCGCGATCAGAAAAAGTATCACGACTTCGCGAATTGGGCAGTGACGCGCGCCGGGCTCGAACCGACAGCAAACGTCGGCGATGGCGGTTTCGATGGCAGCGGCACCGTGAAGATATGGAATCCGCGGAGCCAGAAGTCGCGAAATACGCGCGTCATCGCCGAGGTAAAATCCGGCAAACCGAATGTATCGATGCTGCGTGCGTTCTGCCATACTATCCGTGAAACGAAAGCCCAAGTCGGCATTTTCATCACGTTAGAACCAGTCAGCGGTGGCATGAAGGCGATGCAAGAGGACATGGGAACATTCCAACACAACGGCGTATCTTACCCGCGGCTCCAATTTTGGCAGATTGACGAGGGTTACTTTGCCAACCCAGAGTCGCTGAACGAGACGATACGGTTGCCGTGGCGCATTGAATCGCGGCACAAATCGGAACGGCATTTTAAAGATGAGCAGACAGAGCTCATGCTGAAAGGTTAATGCCATCGGTAGGCGCGCAAAATCAGGGCATTCAGTTTTTAGTGAGACTGGCATTTTCGCCGGTAGGCGGGACATCCCTGTCCCGATGCAAATGAATCGCGCTGCCGCGCGCAAAATGGAGAAATATGGCACGAGAAAAACGGAGATTTGTCTGTCAAGAATGCGGCTACGCAACGCCAAGAGAGTTAGGACGTTGCCCAGGGTGCAAAAGTTGGCAAAGTTTCGCCGAAGAAATAGAAGTTCCTGCATCCTCTTCAATGGCCCGTCGCGGTATCGGACAAACCACCAGCCGACCGGAGCCCATTTCGCAGGTGACAGCCAGTGACGTGGAGAGACACCTCACCGGCATGGCAGAATTCGACCGGGTGCTTGGCGGCGGCATCGTCCCTGGTTCCGTCGTCCTCATCGGCGGCGACCCGGGCATTGGAAAATCCACGCTATTGCTCCAAGCCAGCGACGCGCTCAGTCGGAATTACGGCGATGTGCTTTACGTTTCCGGCGAAGAATCGGTGAGCCAGACTAAACTTCGCGCGACGCGACTCGGTGTATCTTCGGATACCCTCTACGTGCTTTGCGAAAATAATTTAGAACAAGTAGAAAAGCACATTGAAACGTGCAAACCGAAAGTGGTTATCATCGATTCTATCCAAACGGTGTATTTGCCGAGCATTCAATCCGCGCCCGGAAGCGTCACTCAGATTCGGGAATGCACGGGGACACTCCTTGCCACCGCGAAGGGACAGAATCTGCCTATTTTTCTTGTCGGGCATGTGACAAAGGAGGGGGCACTCGCGGGTCCTCGCGTTTTAGAGCACATGGTAGACACGGTGCTTTACTTTGAGGGGGAACGGCACCACATCTATCGCGTGCTGCGCGCTAACAAAAATCGGTTCGGTTCAACGAACGAAATCGGCATCTTTGAAATGCAAAGCAAAGGCCTTGTGGACGTGCTGAATCCTTCCGAGCTCTTTCTCAGCAATCGGGAAGAGGAAGTATCAGGTTCTGTTGTCGTCTCCAGCATGGAAGGCACCCGTCCCTTGTTGATGGAAGTCCAGGCACTCGTCGTGCCATCGAACTATAGTAACCCGCGCAACACGGCAACCGGTGTAGACCGGCACCGCATCGCGCTGCTCATCGCTGTCTTGAATAAACGGGTAGGCATCGACGTTGGCGACTCCGATGTCTTCGTTAACATTACCGGCGGTTTGCGCATTGATGAACCCGGCATCGACCTCGGCGTGCTGCTGGCAATTACCTCAAACCATCGGGATATTCCTGTAGACAAGCGCACCGTCGTCATCGGAGAAGTAGGGCTCGGCGGTGAGATTCGGCCGGTGACGCACGTCGAAAGACGGCTCAGGGAAGCAGCAAAACTAGGATTTGAACGGGCGATTTTTCCAGAATACAACCGCAAAGGATTGGAAATAGAGGAAGGAATTGAGCTCGTAGGTGTCGGTGATGTCTATGATAGCCTGAGCGCGCTTTTGTAAGTCGCAATGCGTTGTTCAGCGGCTCCTGTGCAAATAAGGTTGACTTAGCACGGCTCTTCTTTCTTCGGGTGAAAAACGGATGCGATGGACGCAGATGAACAGCAAAATATGCACCCTTATTCCCGCCGCAGGTGAGGGAAATCGACTCAAAAGTGCTGTCAAAAAGCCGTATGTAGCATTGGCACAGAAGCCGATTTTAACGCATACGATTCAACGGTTTGAGCAAAACACTGCCGTTGACGAAATTTTTGTGCTTGTTAACGAAGCCGATTTTGAAATGTGCCGAGCCACTGTGCTTGCACCTTATGCGTTTCAGAAGGTGCAACCGCTTGTCGCCGGCGGTGCAACGCGGCAGCAGTCCGTCCATAACGGGGTTCGCGCGCTTCCAGCGGATACCGATTTCGTGATTGTCCATGACGGGGTTCGTCCGTTTGTAACTGACGAAACGATTTTCGCGTGCCTTGACGCGGCAGCGGAATGGGGTGCCGCGGTAGCAGCCGTGCCTGTCAAGGAGACGATTAAAATGGCGAACGCAGAAGACTTCATTGTTGAAACACCGCCGCGCGAGCGTCTCTGGACGGTGCAAACGCCGCAAGTCTTTCGGAAATCTTTGCTGGAGAAAGCGCATCAAATCGCAGAAGAGCAGCAACTTACTGCAACCGACGATGCCGCCCTCGTTGAACACCTCGGTTATCCTGTTAAGTTGGTGAACGGAAGTTACGCAAACGTGAAGATTACGACACCCGAAGATCTGCGCATCGCTAACGTTTTCCTTCAGTAGGAGGGACATCCCTGTCCCGATATACCGCGCAGTAGGCGCGACATCCTTGTCCCGATACACCCGGTAGGCGTGACATCCCTGTCCCGATACTGCAACAAGGTTTTTGAAAATGATGAGAGTCGGTATTGGTTACGATGTCCATCGATTAGTCCCCAAGCGGAAACTCATCTTGGGCGGCGTTGAAATTTCACATCATCTTGGGCTGTTGGGGCATTCGGATGCAGATGTCTTGACACACGCAATCATTGATGCTATACTGGGGGCAGCCGCCTTAGGTGACATCGGGACGCACTTTCCGGATACCGATGCGCGTTATGAAGGCATGGACAGCCTCGTCTTCCTCCGAGACATCGCCGCCAAGATTCGGCAATTCGGGTACGAGATTGGAAATGTGGACAGCACTGTTGTCGCGCAGCGTCCGAAACTAGCACCTTACATTCCACAGATGCGCGCAACGCTTGCCCAAACGCTCGGCATCGCCGTAGGACAAATAGGCATTAAAGCGACAACTTCCGAAGGATTGGGCATCGTTGGTGAAGAGAAGGCGATTGTCGCGCAAGCCGTCGCTTGCCTGAGTAACAAAGGAGGGCAAACCTAAGAACAATGGGACTTCAGATTTACAACTCGCTGAGCCGAAAACTGGAAGACTTCGCGCCCCTCAACGCAGAACGGGTGACGATTTACAACTGCGGCCCCACAGTCTACGATTACATCCACATGGGCAACGCCCGCACCGCGTTGGTGACAGATATTATCCGACGGTATCTGACGCATAAAGGCTACAATGTCAAACTCGCGCAGAATTTAACCGATATTGACGATAAGATTATTGCGCGCGCGGCGGAACTCGGCATTAGCGAGAAGCAACTCGCACAGCAGCGCGGCGACGCGTTCCTTGAGGATTCCCTACGGCTCGGCATCCAGCCCGCAGATGTGCATCCGAAAGCCACCGAACACATTCCGGAGATGCTAACCCTCATCCAGCGTCTTATTGACAAAGGTGCCGCCTATGTCATTGATGGAAGCGTTTACTATCGAGTGAACGCCTTCGCCGAATACGGCAAGTTGTCGCATCGGAAACCGGAAGATTTGCTCGCAGGCGCACGCGTCGAAATCGATGAACGTAAGGAAGACCCGAGGGACTTTGACCTTTGGAAAGCCGCCAAACCGGGTGAACCAACCTGGGATAGCCCCTGGGGCAAAGGCAGACCGGGGTGGCACATCGAATGCTCCGCTATGGCAATGAAACACCTCGGTGAAACGCTGGACATGCACGTTGCAGGCGAAGACCTGCTTTTTCCGCACAACGAGAACGAAATCGCGCAGAGTGAACTCGCAACTGGAAAGCCGTTCGCCCGTTATTGGGTGCATGTCGCCTTCCTGAAAATCGATGGGCGGCGGATGGGGAAATCCGAACGCAACTTTATCCTCCTCCGAGACGCGCTGGATAATTACCCCACCGAGGTAATTCGCCACTTTCTCATCTCGGCGCAATACCGTCACCCGCTGGACTACAACCCGGAAAGTCTCGCCAAATCGGAAGGCGCGCTCCGCAGGTTGAATAACTGCCTCGCGGCGTTGGAGACTTATCAGACAGCAGATGCCGCGGATGTGGAAGGCGAAGCGGAAACCGCCCTTCGCAACGCAACACTGCAAATGAAAGCGGACTTTCAAGCGGCGATGGATGCTGACTTCAATACCGCGCGCGCCCTCGGCGCGATTTTCACACTCATCGGCGCAGTGAACCGATTTATCCAGCAAACGGAGACGGATGCAGCCGCTGTTCTCGCACATGCGCGCGAGGCACTCATCGAAACATGCGGTGTCCTCGGCATTTACAACGCGCAAGATAGCGACGTTCAAGACGACAGCGGTGAAATGCTCACTCACCTCGTCACGCTGCTGCTTGATATTCGTCAAGACGCGCGGCAGCGCAAGGATTGGGAGACATCGGACAAAATTCGCGACCGGATGAAAGAACTGAACATTGAGATACAGGATACGCGACAAGGCGCAACCTGGAAATTTATCTCATAACCCGTAAGCGCGCTTTGGACGCGCACAACTTTCTATAGGAGAAAACAGATGATTTATCGATTCATGGGATTTTTCCTCCTGCTTACCTGTTTTTCAGTGGTGCTGACAGGTTGTGGCGCGCTGTTTTCCGAACAGGAGTGGAGCGAAAACTACGCACTCGGAGAAGGCGTGCGCGCATCAAGCCCACAGATGATTGATGGCAAGTTGAATACCATCGGTGAAACAATGTTTCCCGAAGGTTCGTCAGGGTTCGCCGGCGCGAACCCGGCATCCGAAGTGGTGATTACGCTTCCCGAAAAAAAGACCATCCGCCGAATCGTCGTCCATTCCGATAATCTAACGGAGTTTGATATCCACGCCGACAAAGGGAGCATCGCCGTTGAAGCGGACTGGCAGCTGATCAAAGACATAAAAGCTGTCAAAAGCAGTCCGATTCAGATCTCGTTGTTGATTCCGTTTCCTACCGACAGGATACGGCTCCGCGTGTTAGGCACGAAAGACGACGCGCTTCTGAATCGGCAACAACGTGCGCGTTCTGGAGGACGCGGCTGGTTTACCGGCAATCGGCGCGCCGTCGGGAAAATCCGCGAGATCGAACTTTACGGCTACAAATCCGCCGAACAGGTAGCGGAAAAGGCAGCCACGGATCAGCGCGAAAAAGAACTTGACGATTTACTGCAATTAGAGTAACATGTCTTGCAGCGTTTCGCATCGTCAGGTTTTCGATGCAATTTTCTCATCTAAAGGCGGCAGTTCGTGCAACGCCGCCTTATTACCATAGACGGCCTCTGTGCCGTTTGACAAGGAGGCACTACATGCGTTTGGGTTTATTCGCGATACTCCTCTGTGCGGTGATAGGGATGTCGGGATGCATTCTTTCGTCCACCCCCTCCCTCAATTGGAGTAAGAACATCGCCATTCTGGCGACGAGCCAAGATTCAAAATTCCATGACGACAATATCCACACTCAAGGTGAAACGGGGCCGATTCTCTCAGCCGAGAAAGATGAAGCTGCCCAGGCGGAAGCCGATAAATTCACTGAGGCTGTGCTGGAATGGGGCAAGCCGCAGACTCTCCAGCAGATTGTCGTCAAAGCGCAAGAAGGACAACTAGAATTCTTCGCGATTCAGTATATGGACGAAGGCGGAAAGTGGGTAACGGTGAAAGAGGTGAGAGACAACATCCGCGAAGTCTACAGATACACCTTGAAAGAGCCGATTATGACGACGAAGTTTCGGTTGAAAGTGCCGCGGCAGTGGGAATCGCGCCGCGTCGGCGGCCAAAAACGTTCAAGGCGCAGCGAAAGCGGTGCCCCGAGCGCGTCAGAGTATAAGAAGATTCAGGAAATTGAAATCTACTACGCGCTTCCACCCGAACCGGGGGAAACGGCGGCCGCCGAATGACTCCCCTATGCACCGTCTGGCGAGGGCCTGTCCCTCGCCTTGCATCCAAAAATCGAACCGAAACACGAAAATGTTCTCCAACGAAACGAAAAGCCTCATTCATCTCAATCTGATTCAAGGCGTGGGACTCAAAACCCTCCAACGCCTGCTCACGCTTTTCGGCAGTGCTGAAGAGGCACTGCGCGCGACACCGGCGGAACTGGAGAAGAGAGAGAACCTCTCGCCGGCAATCCGCGAACTGCTTATCCGAAAACCGGTTAAGATTCCGCTCGAAAAGGAATTGGAGCTGATTGAGGAATACGGGTGTCACGTTGTAACGCAGTCCGATGCGGCGTATCCGCCACTTTTGAAAGAAATCGCCGATGCGCCGTTGATGCTTTACGTTAAAGGGGAACTCAAAACGGAGGATGCACTGAGCATCTCGTTTGTCGGTTCTCGGAGTGCGAGGGATTATGGGCGGCAGGTGAGCCGCCAATTCAGTTATCAACTCGCGCAACGCGGCGTGACGGTAGTCAGCGGGTTGGCACAGGGTGTGGATGCCAATGCACACCGCGGCGCGCTTGACGCTGGCGGCAGAACGCTCGCTGTCATGGGAAACGGCTTGAGTCTTATCTATCCTGCCTCAAACGCGCAATTGGCGGCGGATATCGCGCAGGCAGGCGCGTTAATCTCCGAATTTCCGATGGGCATGCAACCGATAGGAAAAAACTTCCCACGCCGCAACCGGATTATTAGCGGCTTAACACTCGGCACCATCGTCGTCGAGGCATCGAATCGGAGCGGCGCACTGATTACCGCGAACCATGCACTGGAACAGGGGAGAGAGGTGTTCGCCGTACCTGGGACGATTTACTCCGAACTTTCAACCGGCACCCATAAACTCATTAGAGAAGGGGCAATGCTGGTGCACTCTGTTGAGGAGCTCCTTGAAGCACTCCCGCAACAAGCGCGAAATATGGTATCTATACCGGCAACCGCAACGTCCCTTATTGGCGGCGTGCCTCCCGCACGCGACGCTGAGCAGGAGCCCAAGCGGCGCGAGGCCCGTTCTGTCCCGACAACTGAGCACGTCTCACCGGAATCCGCAGCACCGCCACCCGAACTCACCGATGATGAAAAATCGGTATTTGAGGCAATCGAGGCACCGGCAACCCACATTGACGTTATCGTCCGCACGACACAACTACCCATCGGCAAAGTCTCCAGTGTGCTTTTGATGTTGGAGCTGAAAGGGATTGTGCAGCAATTGCCAGGCAAATTTTTTTGTTGTGCCTAGCGGTAGTTCAACTGCTACTGTGCAGAAGAAATTGACTTACCAGGCCGTCTTGACGTTGTCAAGACTTGCATGTCACGGATAAGGAATTAAGGAAGGCACCCATGGCCACCGTTGCAGCCCAAACCTACATCACCCCACAGGAATATCTCGCTTTGGAACGCAAAGCGGAACACAAAAGCGAATACCTTGATGGATACATCATCGCCATGGCCGGCGCAAGTTTCGCTCACAATTTCATCACTGCGAATCTTGTGACTGAACTGAACAACCGATTGAAAAGCGGTAACTGCGTGGCTATCTCCAGCGATATGCGGGTGCGGCCGAGTGCAGAGGATACCTACGTCTATCCGGATGTCGTCGTTGTCTGCGGCGAACCCCAATTTGAGGATGAGGCCTTTGACACACTCCTCAACCCAATCGTCATCGTTGAAGTGCTGTCGCCTTCCACCGAGGCTTATGACAGAAGCGAGAAGTTTGCGCGATACAAGCAACTTGACTCCTTGCAAGAATACCTCCTCGTCTCGCAGGACAACGTGCACGTTGAACATCATCGCCGCCATGGCGCGCAGTGGATACTCAGCCACTATCGCACCCTAGAAGAGGTGCTACTGCTCCCCTCCATCGGATGCGAAGTGCCACTGCGCGACATCTACGCACGCGTCATACTGAATGAGGACTGATGCAGACGAGCCCGGTAGGCGCGGTTTCAAACCGCGCCTACCGGTAGGGCTTTTGGCATTTACGTCCAGCCCTTACATGATCAAAGGAGGCACCCATGGCCACCGTTGCAGCCCAAACCTACATCACCCCACAGGAATATCTCACTTTGGAACGCAAAGCGGCATACAAGAGCGAATACCTTAATGGACACATCATCGCCATGGCCGGCGCAAGCAACAAGCATAATCTCATCGTCGGGGATATATTTTACGCGCTTTACCCTCAATTAATAGGACGTGGTTGCGACATTTTCACCAACGATATGCGGGTGCGGCCGAGTGCAGACGATGCCTACTTTTACCCCGATGTCGTCGTTGTCTGTGGGCAACAGGCATTTGAGGACGATGGGCTAGATACCCTCCTCAACCCAATCGTCATCGTTGAAGTGCTCTCGCCTTCCACCGAGGCTTATGATAGAGGCGAAAAATTCCGCCGATATCAGCAACTCGCCTCCTTGAAGGAATACGTTCTCGTCTCACAAGACAAGGTGTGGGTAGAACACCATCGCCGCCACGGCGCACAATGGATACTTAGCCACTATCGTTCTCTTGAAGAGGTGCTACCGCTCCCCTCCATCGGATGCGAAGTGCCACTGCACGACATCTACGCACGCGTCATAGTAAATGATTAAAGGAGACAGATATGGCCACCGTTGCAGCCCAAACCTACATCACCCCACAGGAATATCTCACTTTGGAACGCAAAGCGGCATACAAAAGCGAATACCTCGACGGACACATCATCGCAATGTCCGGCGCAAGTTTTAAACATAGCCTCATTATTTCCAATATCTCGGGAGAACTTCACCTCCAATTCAAAGGACGAGGATGTTCAGTTCATACCAACGATATGCGGGTGAGACCGAATCCGCGAGACTCCTATTTCTATCCGGATGTCGTCGTTGTCTGCGGCGAACCCCAATTTGAGGATGAGGCCTTTGACACACTCCTCAACCCAATCGTCATCGTTGAAGTGCTCTCGCCTTCCACTGAGGCTTATGATAGAGGCGAGAAATTCCGCCGATATCAGCAACTCGCCTCCTTGAAGGAATACGTTCTAGTTTCACAAGACAAGGTGTGGGTAGAACACCATCGCCGCCACGGCGCACAATGGATACTTAGCCACTATCGTTCTTTTGAAGAGGTGCTACCGCTCCCCTCCATCGGATGCGAAGTGCCACTGCGCGACATCTACGCACGCGTCATACTGAATGAGGACTGACGCAGACGAGCCCGGTAGGCGCGGTTTCAAACCGCGCCTACCGGTAGGGCTTTTGGCATTTACGCCCAGCCCGTACATGATTAAAGGAGACAGATATGGCCACCGTTGCAGCCCAAACCTACATCACCCCACAGGAATATCTCGCTTTGGAACGCAAGGCACACTGCAAAAGCGAATACATCGATGGACACATCATCGCCATGGCCGGCGCAAGCCGGACACATAATCGTATCACGTTGGACATATCAACGGAACTGAATCTCCAATTAAGGGGCAAGGACTGTGAAGTCTTTAGCAGCGATATGCGAGTCCAGACGAGTGCAGACGATGCCTACTTTTATCCCGATGTCGTCGTTGTCTGTGGGCAACAGGCATTTGAGGACGATGGGCTAGATACCCTCCTCAATCCAATTGTCATCGTTGAGGTGCTCTCGCCTTCCACCGAGGCTTACGACAGAGGCGAGAAATTCCGCCGATATCAACAACTTGCTTCGTTAAAGGAATATGTTCTCGTCGTGCAAGACAGCGTTCGCGTCGAACACTATCGCCGCCATGGCGCACAGTGGCGGCTGAGCCACTATCGCACCCTAGAGGCAGTGCTCCTGCTTCCTTCAATCAGTTGTAAATTGCCTTTGCACGACATCTATAGACGAACTACAGAATCGCGCCCGCTTTACGGAGATAGCTCATGAACGCAACAGAATTAGAATTTGAAAAACCACTCCTCGAATTGGAACATCACCTGACGCAACTAGAAACCTTCGCGCAAGCCCATCCAACGTTGGAACTCACCGAAGGAATTGGTGCCCTCAAACAGAACATCAACGCGCTCACAAAACAGACGTTCCAAACACTCAGCCGATGGGATAAGGTGCGGTTAGCACGGCACGCGCAGCGGCCCCAAGCCGCTGTCTATATCGACGAGCTCTTGGAAGAACCGATCGAACTCCACAGCGACAAATTATATGGTGACGACAGAGCTCTCATCGGCGGCCTGGCGTGGTTTGAGGGACAACCTGTCGTTTACCTCGCGCAGCAGAAAGGCACAAACCTCCGAGAACGGCAGGAAATGAACTTCGGATACACGCACCCCGAAGGCTATCGCAAAGCGCGACGGTTGATGCAATTAGCAGACAAATTCAATCGCCCCCTTCTCTGTTTTGTGGATACGCCGGGCGCGCACTTCGATCTTCGTTCCGAAGAATACGGACAAGCCATGGCCATTGCCGAAAACCTCGCCGAGATGATGCAACTGCGCGTCCCCATACTCGCCGTTATCATCGGCGAAGGCGGCAGCGGCGGCGCACTCGCCATCGCCATCGGAAACCGCGTGCTCATGATGGAATACGCTGTCTACTGCGTCGCACCACCCGAAGCATGCAGCGGCATCGTCTGGAAGGACAAAGGCGAGCATGCCCCAGAAGCGACAGAAGGCTATAAACCCACTGCCCCAGATCTGCTCCAATTAGGCATCATCGACGAAATCATCCATGAACCCCTCGGCGGCGCGCACCGCGATGCCCCCGCCGCCGCACAGAACGTCAAACAGGCCGTCAGCAAACACCTCGCCGAATTGATGGAGATGACACCGCAACAACTCGTCCAGCAGCGATATGAACGGTATCGGCACATCGGACTTTACGGCGAAGCCCCGGCCAACCCGTAGCGCAAGGGAGAAAGCAGTCCTGTCCCCCGCGATCAAACCGCTGCCCAGAACGTAGCGCGGGGGCCTGTCCCCCGCGATCGGTGCATGGCGAGGGAAACCCGCTCGCATGCGCGTGTGGTATGCGAGGGCCCAAGCCCTACGGTAAGACGGGCCCTCTGTAGGGCAAGATTGCCTGATCTTGCCGTTCGGGCTCAGGCGAGCCCGAACTACGGTCTCTGGGCCCGGCGAGGGACAGGCCCTCGCCCTACGGTGAAGGGAACCGTTTTTTACCGTAGCGCACGGGAGAGAGCATAAAACATGAAAATCCGCACCATCACCACCGGCATTCCATCGCCCTTCTCTCATGATTACCTCCAGCGCGCCGCCGAATTCAACGCCACGTGCCGCACCCGTTTTGAAGCAAACGGCTATGAAGTGCAATCAACGCGCATCAGCACGCAAGTCTGGAATGATGCACCAGACATAGAGGATATCCTCGCTTTGGAAACCCAAACGAAAGCGTTAGGCATAGAATTCCTCAGCCTCGGCACAATCTTCCCAGATGAACCCCATCCCGTAGGCGCGCTTTCCACGCGCGCAATACCACCAAACCCTCTGGAGCACATCGCCGATGCAATCGCGCAAAGCGAAACGTTCTTCGCCTCCGTCTCTATAGACATTAAGGACGTAAATGACCTTTTAATAGGAAGAAGAGTGTCAAAGTTCTTAGAGAGCACCGCCAACATCATCCAACAGATAGCGCACAACACCGAGAACGGATACGGGAACTTGCGCTTCGCCGCCTTGATGAACTGCCCGCCGAACACCCCCTTCTTCCCCGCCGCATATTGGCAAGCCGACAGCATGAACTTCGGCATCGGATGGCAAGCCGCTGACCTGGTATACGAAACCTTCGCAGACGCACCCAACTTAAACACCGCCCTACAGTATCTCAAAACCCGCATGGAGAAAGAAGGACAGCAGATTGTCGCCATCGCGCAAACCCTCGCACACGAACACGAAATACCCTTCGTCGGCATAGACGTTTCGCCCGCACCCATGGGCGACGAAAGCATCGCCTACGCGCTAGAACAACAACTCCCCGGACACTTCGGCGAACGCGGCACCTTAACCGTCTGTGCAAACTTGACACGCACCCTCCGCGCACTCAAGCTGCCGTTGTGCGGCTATTCCGGACTTATGCTCCCCGTGCTTGAAGACATCGGCTTAGGACAACGAAGTCAAGAAGGCTGCTTTAACCTAGACAGCCTCCTCCTCTACTCCGCTGTCTGCGGCACAGGCTTAGACACAATCCCCATTCCCGGCGATGCCACCACGTCACAAATCACTGCCATTCTGACAGACGTAGCAACACTCTCCTCGCGTCTCTCAAAACCGCTATC
>PYJE01000192.1 GCA_003635305.1 Candidatus Poribacteria bacterium
TTGATGAGAGGAGAATCCGCAGCAGGAGTTGAATCGGTGCCTGCTGCTTGTGCAACCGATTGCCATCGGCATCGCGCAACGCCTCATCGCCAGCAAAATAGCCCGATGTCAATTCACGAATGTCGTCCCACACATCGGTGACGAACACACCGTTTTGCCGCGCATGTTTGTAGCCCGCGGGCAGCGGCGGATCGATGCGCAACCGATGAAAGACACGCGGCGTTTTCCCCTTCGTTCCGAACGCGATGACCTGGTAGTGTTTCCCAAACCGCTTCATCCCCGGCACCGCCGAGGTCTTCTTTTTCCAGATGAGGAGGTTCTGGAACGTCCATCCGGCTTCCCGCAGACAGCGCAGCACGAATTCGCTATTCTTCTCGCGTTGCATGAAATAGAGCGCGCCGCCATCGGAAGTGAGCGTGTAAATCTTCGCGCACACGTCATGCATCCACTCCCAATATGCCGATGCCGGCATATTATCATCCCACGCGTTGTATGCCTTGTCCTGATTGAACGGCGGATCGAGGAACGTCGCGTCTATTTTTGACGATATGCCGGTGCCAGCCAAGGCAGTCGTGCAATTGTCCTCTAGCACAAAGCAGTGTGGGGTGAGTAAATGTTTCATAAGAAAAACACCAATGCGTGCGGTGAACTAAGGATGGACGCTGGCACTATACCGTAAACTGCTTCAGCGTGTCGTCATCCAGGTTCTGCAAGACATCCTTCGGGTCGCGTTTTCGCGCACGTTCAAGTTCATCTTCGGGGAACCCGTGGTCTTCAATAACCTTTTCGGCGACGTAGATAGGCGCGTCGCATCGGAGCGCGAGGGCAATCGCATCGCTAGGACGGGCATCGATATTGAGCGAATCGCCGTTCCTTTGCAGATACACTTGCGCGTAAAAAGTCTGCTCTTCCGCCCTGTGAACACAGACACCCGTTACCGCTCCCTCAAGTGTCTCAATCATCGTTTTGAGCAGATCGTGTGTCATCGGACGGGGAAGCACCAAATTCTCCAACTGCATTTGGATAGCACCCGCCTCCGATTCGCCGATCCAAATCAGCAAAATGCGTTTGGATGCTCCCTCTTTCTCCTTCATCACGACTATCGGGGCACCTGTCCTCTGATCGATGGTGAGATAGTTGATGTTCACTTCAACATTGGGCTGTCGATTTTTATCCATTTGTCCATCCTTTCTGATAATATGAAATGAACCTGAGTCGTCTCGTCTCTGTAGGGAAACCAGAGCACTGCCTTTGTCCTGTTGGGGCTCGGGCGAGCCCCAACGACAGCGGAACATTGGGCGAGCTCAAACGACTCAGGTTAAAATTTGGTATAAGAAGGCGCGCCCTTGATAAGAGCGCGCGACTTCAAGTTAGGCATGGCAAGGGACAGGTTTCCCTCGCCCTACGCGTCGGTAGCAGCATCCGCATCGGCTTTGGCGTTGTTGAGTCCGGAAGCGTAATCCCGAACGACCTCGGCAATTTTCCCGGTATCCAAACCGCTAAAGTCCACAATCTCTTTGAGCAACGGCAGGGCCGCGCCAGCGTTCACAATGGAACTGAGGATGCGGTTCGTGCCGCCGGAAGTGCCGTTGCCGTTGCTGCCGCCAAGGTCCAGCACACGGATGCTCTCGATGCGTTCCGCCGGTCTCATCAACTCACTCGTGACTTCGGGCAGCGATTCAACGAGTGCCAACACGGCATCGCTGACTAGCACCTGCGGCTCCGCCTTGTTCTTGGCGGCGATCGAGGCTTCTTCGCCATCTGCCTTCGCCTTCGCCTCAATCAGCAGTGCAGCGGCGAGAATCTTCTGTGCCTCCGCTTTGACTTCGGCTGCCGACAACTCCGCCTTCGCGGCTTCAACGACAGCATAAGCCTCGGCATCGGCAGCGCGTTCTTTGGCGATGCGTTCTTCGTCCGCCTCCTGCTCGGCGCGAATCAGTGCAATCCGGCTTTGACGTTCTGCTTCCTCAACCGCTTCCGCCGTTGCAACCTTCGCCTCCGCCTGCGCCTTCTCCGCAGAAACTTGCAAGAGCTCAATCAGTGCCGCCTCACGCGCCCGCTCCTTAATCGAGACCTGGATGGCATTCTCAGCCTGCGCTTCTTTCTCCTCACGCTCCTTCTCAATAAGCACAATTCGGCTGGCGATGCTCGCCTCTTCCACGTCGCGCTCCTGCTTAATCTTCGCCTGTTCAATGGAGAGGTTCCGCTCAATTTCTGCTTCTTGGACGTGCTGTTCTTGCTGAACGCGAGCCACTTCAACAACTTGCTTCTGTGAAATCTCGCTTTCTTGCACCTGCCGTTCCTGCTCAATCCGCGCCATCTCCAACTTCTGCTTCTGGGAGATCTCGGCGGATTTCACTGCTTCCTCTTGCCGCAGCCGCGCTTCCTCGATGGCTTGCTGCTGCTCAAGCTTATGCGATTCAACCTCGCGCTCCTGCTCCGCTTTGTTGGTAGCGATCGCCTTGCGCTGTTCTTCCTGAGCGAACTCAAGCCGCCGTTCTACCTCCAACGTCTGCGTTTCGGTTTCCTCTTCGCGCTGCTTGATCTCGAGTTCCGCTTTGAGCCGGTCTTCCTCGCGTTTGACCTGGTTTTCGTGCTCAATGCGCGCTGTTCGCGTCTGCCGGTCCTCCACCTCCTGCTTGATAGTCTGGATGGCGACAACGTCAAATCGGTTATTCTCATCAAGCGCGTCAAGCGGTGTCTGATCCAAGTTTGTCACGGCGACGCTTTCAAGCTTGAACCCGTTCTGCTCGAGGTCATCGCGACAAGCCTCCTGAACCTGGTCAGAAAATTCTTGGCGTTTTTCGTGCAGCTCCTGTAAATCCATCGTGGCGGCGACGCTGCGCAGCACGCCTACTAGTTTTCCTTCCAGCAGCGCGTTCACTGCACCCGGTGTCAAGGTTTTATCCCCCAGGCTGGCTACGGCTTTGAGGACATCCTGTTCGTTGGGTTCAACCTTGACATAGAACTGCGCTTCCAGATCGACCCGCAGGCTATCGCGCGTAATCAACGCCGCTTGCCCAGTGCGCTCCACCGGGAGCTGCATCGTGTTTAACGAGATGAGCTGCGTGGTATTCGTAATTGGATTAATCAGGCTGCCGCCGAAGACAACGCGCTTCTTGCGGCCTCCAGAAACCACGAGTGCGGAATCGGGAGGGGCCTTTCGATAAAAAGATTTGTAGATAAGCACAAAAATGACAAACAGTGCCACGAGGCTACCTACAATAGTGAAAAATAGGCTGAGATTCTGCATGAAAATTCCTCCATCGGGCAATGAACCCGGCTTAAAAGCGGGACACAGCAGACGTTATTGCAGCTCTGCTTCTGCCTTCTTCACATCAAAGATGCGCTTTTCATCGTCATAGTTGACGAGGATAACGGTATCTCCCTTGACAGGATTAACCTGTTCTGTTTTGATTCGGCAATTGACTGTTAACGCAGGTCCGTCGGGAACTTGCACACGCACCGTCCCGAAAGTCGTCGTAATTTGCCCGCTAATCACCCGTCCCCTCATGCCGAGCAGTTGGGCATCGGTGATGGCGCGTTCGCTCTCAGGGAACAACTTGGAAACGCCGAACGTGAGGTAGCGGGTGCCGATGAGACTACAGAGAAACGCGACGATGCAGGATGCCCAAAACCATGTCGGGTTCTCTGGGACGTTGAAGAGCGTGTTCGCGATGAGCCCCGAAATCCCCCACGTTGCGAAGAGGGACATCAGCACTACCATGACAGGGACTCTGCCGACGTTCAGGAATCCTAAGATGTCAACGAAAGAACCGCTATGTCCTTCGGCATCAGCATCAGCATCAGCATCCACCTCTGCGTCTGCGTCCACGTCTGCATCTATGTCCACCTCTGCGTCTACGGCAACGTCCACCTCTGCGTCTACGTCAATATCTACGTCTGCGTCAGCATCCACATCTGCGTCTCCAAAATCCATGCCGCCCATGATAAGGCGGAAGATAGCGAAGATGAAAACGAGCGCGAGCGGTGCCGTAAACCAAACATTGTAATCGGCAAGGAGGTAATTGAAATATTCAAGCATCGTATGAGTCGCGCGGCTGTGCCGGGCCTCCGCTAAGGTTTAATATGTGCGCCGATGTGCGCTTGAATACGCTTCGCCTGACGGAGCATGAGATTATCCAGCCAATGCACGTTCCGCGTCACCTGAATCTCAAGTCGTGCTTGGCCAAACATCCGATGCCTGAGCCCGCGAACGAGGCGCACATTTTTTATCTCCGCAAATAGCACATTACACCGAACATTCGCGTAGGAAACGCTAAGACTGCCTATCTGCCGTTCGTCCAACACCAAAATGCGGTGCGTGGTGACAACGACAAAATCGGGGCTTAAGAGGGTTGAACGGCCCAGCGTGAAGAAACAGACGCGCTCACCTGGCATTAACTCCGCCCAGACTAGGGCTTGGATGCGGCGCGGTAAGTTCTCAAGAGCGTCCACGTTCCTCTCCGCTATTTTAAGTGGAGGTGGCGGGAATCGAACCCGCGTCCGAAGGCATTTCAATAGAGGCTACTACATGCTTGTCACAGGATTAGGGTTCGCCACTCCGATGCGCCTGTGCAAGCATCGTGAGCGGCTATCTCAAGTAAAGATTCGCGGTTCGCTCCTTGAGAAAATGCGAACGGCTAGCCTGTCTTGCGACGCTTTAGCCTCCCTGACAGGCGGCAGGTCAGCCAAGCGTGGCCGCATTAAGCGGCCAGTGCTAATTCTTCATCAGCAATTATAGTTGTTCCGCCAATTTAACGAGGCCTGCGGAATCCTCGGCATGCAACCTATATCTCATCTACCTCCGTCGAAACCTTGTCACCCCCAAAATCACCTTGGAATGGCGTTAGGGATAGGCACGCATTTCGCGCGCCACTTCCTCGCGCTCCAACTGCGCGCGTTTGTCGTAAAGCCGTTTGCCAACAGCGACTGCCAACTCCAGCTTCACCTTGCCGTTGCTAAAATAGGCGCGGGTAGGAACGATAGTCATCCCTTTTGAACGGATGGAACGCTCCAGTTTGTTGATTTCCCGGCGATGCAACAGGAGTTTCCGCTTCCGCTTCGGCTCATGATTGGCAGTGTTGCCTTGCTCATACAGCCCGATGTGCGCGTCTGTCAGAAATATCTCGCCATCGCTAATCTGCGCGTAACTATCCATCAGATTCATCTGTCCCGCGCGAATCGCCTTCACTTCTGTCCCTTGCAAGACGATGCCAGCTTCATACCGTTCCTGCAGGTGGTAGTCGTGGCGTGCTTTCCTGTTGACGGTAATTACCGGGCTTTGCGTCGATTTTTTCTGCTTTTTCATGATTTTTCGGCGATTTTGTGACGTTTCTAGTAATTATACCACAAAATTAACCTGCATGTCAAGAAAAAAAGCAAATCATTTGCGAAATAGCGTTCTACCGAAGTGTTCTCTCAAAATCCTTCAACAGATTCCGTTGCCGCCGCGTCAGCGATTTCGGCACTTCCACAACCAAGCGTACCCGCAAATCGCCTTTCCGGCCAGAGGCATCCGTAATCCCCTGCCCGCGCAACCGCAACTGCTGTTCGGGCTGCGTCCCCGCAGGAATCTTGAGATTCATCTCACCTGTTACGTTTTGGACGCGCACCGTGCCGCCTAACGCCGCCATCGTCATCGGAATCGTTACGTCTGTCACCAGATCGAGTCCGTCACGCCTCAGTGTCGGATGCGGTTGGACGGCTAGCTGCACGAGCAAATCTCCTGTCTCACCTCTGCCGTTCGGTTGTCCGTGGCCGCGAATCCGCAAGGTTTGTCCATCCTTAATCCCCGGCGGAATTTTCAGGGAGATGTTCTTGCCTTGGACGCGGACAGTCTTTTCCACGCCAAGCACCGACTCCGCAAAACTAATCGTGAGATTCATGCGGACATCCCTACTGCGGGCGGGAGCAGGCTCGCGCCGCTGCGAACCGAACACATCCCCGAATGCATCGTTGAACCCACCGAACCCGCCGAAACCCCCTCGCCCGAAAATGTCGTTCAGATTCAAATGCGCGAAGATGTCTTCCGTGCTAGTGTATCCCTCAAACCCCATGCCGTGGACACCGGCATGGCCGCGCGTATCGTAGACACGCCGCTTCTCGGCATCGGATAGGACTGAATACGCGTTCGATGCCTCCTTGAATTTCTCCTCAGCGGCTTTGTCCCCCGGATTCTTGTCGGGATGATACCGCACCGCGAGTTTGCGATACGCCTTTTTGATTTCGTCCGGCGTGGCATTCCGGGCCACGCCGAGTATCTCATAATAGTCTCTCATAATCTTGTTAAAAGTAGCGTATTGAAGGACAGGCCCTCAACCTACGCGCAAGCAGCACGCCGACAAAGCACGTCTATAACTGGGCACATAACTCAGTTACGGTTGCAATCCTCTCAGATTCTTTGACGAGGCTAACCCCGAACGCCAGCGCGGCGGTTTCTACGCGCAACTTCCGGTGCGCATCCGCAATGCCCTCAATGTCTTTGACATGCGCCGCGCCGATAATCCGCCGCAACACCTCCATGCCAGCAAATCCCACCGCGGTGTGGAAGATGTGCTGTAACGTCTCCGTCTTTCCACCGCTTTGAAACGCAGCCGCATAACTCTCCCACGTCCGAACAAGTGCCGTTTTGAGTGCCGATTGCACGGCGGCATCCCCAATATGCGAAAAATAGGATAAGCCGTAATTCGCCCAGAACAACCCGATATCAAAACCGACGGGCCCGTAAAACGCGAACTCCGCATCGATAACCTTTGCCGAATCGCCACGCACCAAGACGCTTCCCGTGTGTAAATCCCCGTGAGTCAAACCCTGTTGCTCCGTAAGGAAAATAGTCTTGAGATGGCGCGCCTTTTGCAAGAACGCTTCGTCTGCTTTCAACCGCGCAACCTTATCCGCCAATTCCACCGTGTAGAAGTTCGTCTCGTGCTCGGTAAAAGGCAAGGTGAAGACATAATCCGCCGTTATCGCCTGCATCGCCGTGTTATCAAACCGTTCCGGCTCGGCGAGGGTTTCGCGATGCACGCGCCCCAGAAACCTGCCGATTTGCACCGGAACCGCCTGATTGACATTTCCCGCGATGAGCGCATCACGCAACAACTGGTAACCACCCAGGGCTTCCATGACGATGACAGCGTTCTCCGCGTCAAAATAGTGCGGGATAGGCGCGGCACCCGCTGCCAACCGATGGTAACTCTCCAACGCCCGAAATTCATAAGTCAAGCGTTGCGTCGTCAACGGATACGCCGGCCCTAAAATCTTAATGTAGGGCGGTGCCTGCTTGACAATGAGCGAACATTTCGGGTTCGCCACGTCAAATACCCGATAGACGAAATTCAGATTGCCATCGCCTACTTCCGCTGCGACGAGCGCCGCATCAGCGGCAAAGTAGCCTATCTCCGCATGGCGTTCTTGAAGGTAACGCGGGACAGTGTCCTTGTTGAGTTCCATTTTTTATTCCGCTCTTACACGTTTTAGCCCAACAACTCCTCCGCAATCTGAATCGCGTTTAACGCCGCACCTTTGCGCAGATTATCGGCGACTACCCACAGATTCAGACCATTTTGAATCGAGGCATCCTCGCGGATGCGGCCGACATACACGTCATCCTTTCCTGCGGCATCCACGGCGAGCGGGTATTTCCTGTTGCCCGGGTCATCGATTAACTGCACACCGGGTGCATCCGCGAGGCATTCCCGCGCCTGAGCCGGCGTGAGTTTTTCGCGCGTCTCCACGTTAATTGATTCGGAGTGCGCGTAGAAAACCGGCACACGCACCGTCGTCGCCGAGACACCGATAGTCTCGTCTTCGAGAATCTTCCGAGTTTCGCTGACCATTTTCACTTCTTCTTCGCAATCGCCGCTATCGGTGAAAGGCCAATCAAATGCGACATTGAACGCCATCTGATGCGGGAACAACTCCAAGTCAATCGGTTTTCCTTGCAACGCGGAGGTAGTCTGTTGGACAAGTTCCATTACGGCGCGCCCACTTTTGCCGGAGACGCTCTGATACGTAGAGACGACAATCCGTTTGATGCCGGCAGCGTCATAAATCGGCTTGAGTGCCACCATCATCTGGATGGTGGAGCAGTTAGGGTTAGCGATGAGCCCGTTATGCTTCCGCGCTGCATCCATGTTCACCTCCGGCACGACGAGCGGGGTATCCGCGTCCATGCGGAACGCGCTTGTGTTGTCAATGACTAACGCCCCGTTTTCCACAGCAGTAGGGATGAACTCGCGGCTCACCGATGCGCCCGCGGACGAGAAAACCACGTCGATGTCGCCGAACGAATCGTGCGTTAATTCCTCAACGATAATATGTTCGCCTCGAAAGGTGAGGATTTCACCCGCCGAACGGTGCGATGCCAGCAGTTTGAGCGAAGCGATGGGAAAGTCCCGCTCCGCTAAAAGTTCCAATAACGTATTGCCGACAGCACCTGTCGCGCCGACAACCGCCACACGATAACTCTCACACATTTCTGATATTTTCCTCCTCATCGGAGCTGAGTCTACAAACAAATTTTTTATGTTTCGGCCCCTCTGACGCGCGATTCGCGCCTCAAAAGCAAACCTATTATGCATTATACCATAAATCCGCGCATTAAGCAAATATTTTGTGAAACTCCGCCTGAAATGCCGAAATTGCAAAAAAAATCGCGCGAAAAAAGCGAATTTTCCCTTTTGATAACTTTTCTTAACAAAAATTGTTGACAAATTGTAAAAAATAAGGTATTATTTTAACGTGCTTATCATTTAAGCATAATTTAAACTTGATACTATCTATATTCGTATAGTATAATAGAGTTATCGACAAAGCCTTCAGGTATAAAATTCCAGACTTCAGTCCGGGTATGTCATACCGATGACGGCATTTTCGATGCAGAACGCTAGGCCTATCCCGAATACGGAATAGGCTGAAAACCTGAATTTCTGTCCGCAGAAATTCAGGTAGTGAGCTGTCACCAATTTGACAAACGTTGTTCTCTGTGGTATACTATCTGTTAATCTGTTTGGATGAGAATACCACGTTGCACTCTCCGTGCCGCTCTCATCCACCGAAGTAGCATTCGGCGTGACAGGCGACAGGTGAGCCCCTGCCAAACAGCGATGGTAGAACAGCCACCGAAAGCTGGTGCATGCTGCATCAGTCTCCGGTTTTTCTACTACCCTATCGCAAAGAGTGCACCCCGAAAGGGATGTAGGCGGGACATCGTTTGTCAATGTAAGTTTGAGTTAAATCTATTTAAAAAGAGGATTCTAACATGGCTAAATTAATGAAAGGCGACATCGTCGGCAATGTTGCCGAGCAAACAGGGCTCGGCAAGAAAGAGGCGAACGCCGCTGTTGACGCAGTTGTCGCAACAATTCAAGGAGCTTTGAGTAACGGTGATTCCGTTGCGCTGATTGGGTTCGGAACGTTTGAAGTCCGGACGCGGGCTGCGCGCAGAGGCCGCAACCTGGCCACCGGTGAACCGATGGACATTCCCGAGAAGAAGGTCCCGGCTTTTAAAGCCGGCAAGAAGCTCCGGGATGCCGTCGCCTAATTGAGGCGACGCGGCCTCCGTCGTTTGCGAGCAGCTCCTGCACGCAAACGACGAAGTTAGGCTCTCAGCACCGCGGGGGATTTCGCTTTCATGAAGGAACCCCCGCGGTTTTTTTGTCTTGGAAAATTGCGAGGCACTATGCTAATATATTAGATAGTGCGCGTTGCGCCTTTTCTTACAGCGCAACACATTTTTTACCTAACAGAACTTACGCAACTCAAATTCTTCCCGCCGGGAGGCGCGGTTTCAAACCGCGTGGGCGTTGTGGATGCGCGCTTACAACGCGCGCCTACGGCAATCCCTGCAGCGTAAGTCCTACCAACATTAACCCGTTCGGCATCAGGCGAGCCCGAACTACAGAAATGAATTTGGTATTTGTCCTTTGTCAGGAGCAGCGTCATGTTAATCCGAACCAGAGCCCCGGTCCGTATTGATTTCGCAGGAGGATGGAGCGACGTAGCCCTCTTTACGGAAGCATCTAAAGGGCTCGTTGTCAACGGGGCCATTAACCGATACGCTTATGCCACGCTCGTCTGTGACAGCCAAGCACCGCGCCCCGATTCCGTTGAACTTCAGCGTATCCTTGATAAAAGCATTCGTATCTATTCCGCCGATTTTGATACCTTCATTGAAGCAGAAGACGTGCGGCAATTGGAATACGATGGCAACATCGATCTGGTGAAAGCGGCGGTGCGGCAGATGTCCATCCAAATCGGCGGCTTCGATCTGGTTACGCAGTCTACTGCGCCGCCGGGCAGTGGGCTCGGCACGTCCGCGGCGATGGGTGTCGCGCTCATCGGGGTGCTTGGCGCGCTGAAAGACGTAACCTACCTACCGTATCAGTACGCTGAACTCGCCAGCACCATCGAACGGCATGAACTCGGCATCCTCGGTGGCAAGCAGGACCATTATGCTAGTGCCATCGGCGGTATCAACTTCATGGAGTTTCAGGGCGAAGAGGTGAAAACGTCCGCCTTAAGAATCCCGCCGCATCTCCGTTATGAATTGGAAAAAAACCTCGTGCTGTGCTACACCGGGCAATCGCGCCTCTCTGGCACTATCCATCAAAACGTCACACACGCCTATCAAAGCGGCGAACCGAGCATTAGGAAGGCATTGGAAAACCTGAAATCCATCGCGGAAGCAATGAAAACTGCGCTGATTCGCGGCCGCTTGACAGACTTCGGCGAACTCCTGACAGAAAACTGGCACAATCAGAAAAAACTGCACGCCTCTGTCACGAACGAACAGATAGATAAACTCTTTAAGATTGCGCAGGCGCACGGCGCGATTGGCGGGAAAGCTTGCGGTGCTGGCGGCGGCGGATGTCTCCTCTTCTATTGCCAACCAACGCGCGAGCATAGCGTCCGGCAGAAACTCGAAGAGGCAGGCACCCGAATTATTGACTTTAACTTTGATGCTGACGGCCTCCAGATGTGGAACGCAGAATAATACAAATCCACCGATGCCCTTACAGAAACGGGACAATTCCAATCAATCGGGTATAACTCGCTCCTAAAAAAATGATGGGAAATTTGAAAAACGCCATGTCAACCACACAAACGCAGACTGCACTTGAAGCCGCCGATTTTCTGAAAACGGCGCGCGAAAAAATCTTAACCGAGCTTAAAAAGCGTATCGTCGGGCAGCGCGAAGTCATCGATCAGCTCCTCATCGCGCTCTTCTCACAGGGGCACTGCCTGCTCGTCGGGGTGCCGGGACTAGCGAAGACGCTGCTCATCAGCACCTTCGCGGACATCCTCGATTTGCCGTTCAACCGCATTCAGTTCACCCCCGATTTGATGCCCTCGGACATCATCGGCACCGATATTATTGAGGAAGAGGTGGAGACAGGCAAACGCGCCTTCCGCTTTATTAAGGGGCCCGTTTTCGCCAACATTGTCCTCGCCGATGAGATTAACCGCACGCCGCCCAAAACGCAAGCCGCCCTGCTACAAGCGATGCAAGAATATAAAGTCACCGCAGGCGGCAACACCTACGGGTTAGAACTGCCGTTCTTCGTGCTAGCCACGCAAAACCCCATCGAGCAGGAAGGCACCTACCCGCTCCCCGAAGCACAACTCGACCGGTTTATGTTCAACATCTACATTGACTACCCCGATAAGGCAGAGGAAAAAGAGATTGTGATGACAACCACCTCCGCTTACGAGGCAAACGTTGAACCGGTGCTTACTGGTGAAGAAGTGTTGCAGTTGCAACAACTCGTCCGGAAAGTGCCTATTGCCGAGGCGATGGTGGATTACGCCGTGGAATTAAGCCTGAACACGCGCCCGACGCAGCCGAACGCTCCCGATTTTATTCAGGATTGGGTGAATTGGGGCGCGGGACCACGCGCGTCGCAGTATCTCGTGCTCGGCGCAAAGGCGCGCGCAATCATGAACGGCCGCTATCACGTCGCTTATGAAGACATCAAAGCGGTGGCAAAACCGGTCTTCCGCCACCGAATTTTGACGAACTTCAACGCCGAAGCGGATGGAATCACGAGTCTGGATATCATTGACCGGCTGTTGGAACAGGTTCAGCCGCCGGAGGTTACGTAAGCGGCACAACCCCGGTAGGCGCGGTTTCCAACCGCGCACGGAATTAGCGCGCTTACAAAGCGCGCCTACGGAAACGGAATTAGCGCGCTCACAACGCGCGCCTACAGCAGAGGAGACATCGCATGAGAAATGCACTTTACTTCGGAGATAACCTTAAGGTGATGCGCGACATGCAAACCGCGCGCTACCACACCTGCTATCTCGATCCGCCCTACAATAGCGGCCGCAACTATAACATCTTCATCGCCGGCTCCAAAGCACAACGCAAGGCGTTTGACGATATCTGGCGATGGGACGACGCGGCGCGCGAGAATCAAGACGCTGTCCTTCATTACGATGGGCGGCACCCCGAACTCGTTGAAACTATGGACACTTTAGGGGAATGCTTAATCGGTTTTAACAACATTTTGAAGGGGGGGGGTATAAGTCAAAAAATGCGGCAGCGTCAATGCGTGCCTACCTCGCCTTCATGGCCCCGCGGTTGGCGGAGATTTGGAGGTTGCTGAGGCCGGACGGTAGCGTGTATCTACACTGCGATGCGCGTGCGAGTCATTACCTCAAGGTGATGATGGATGCGATTTTTGGTGCGGCGAACTTCCGGAACGAAATCATCTGGTGTTACACCGGACCGAGTAATACGAAGCGATGGTTTCCGCGGAAACACGATATCCTGCTCTTTTACGCGAAAGGAAAAGCGAGCACCTTCAATCGAGACGCTGTCCGCGTGCCCTACAGCGATAAATTCATGGCACGCATGAAATATGCTCAAAATAGCGGAATCATCGCCGGGTATTCCGATGGCAGAGACGATGCAGAGGTAACCGCGTCTTTCGGGAAAGGAAAAGTCATTGAGGATTATTGGACAGATATTCCAGCGGGCGGACAAATCTCCAAGCAGGAACTTCTCGGCTATCCGACGCAGAAGCCGCTCGCGCTCTTGGAACGCATCATTAAAGCCTCTACGAACCCCGGCGACATCGTCTTCGATCCGTTTTGTGGTTGCGGCACGGCGTTAGATGCGGCGCACGGCCTCGGGCGGCGTTGGGTAGGCATCGATTTGACGGTGCTCGCTTTGGAACCGATGGAGCGGCGGCTTCGCGAACGCCACAACCTCATCCCCAAAGTGGATTACGACATTGAGGGATACCCGACGACGCAGCAGGATGCCATCCTCCTCGCCGAACAGAATCCGCACGACTTTGCGAACTGGGCCGTCACGCGTCTGGGACTTTCTCCAACGGCGAACAGCAACGACGGTGGGTTCGATGGCACGGGGAAGGTGCTACTCTGGGAAAACAGCAGCGCAGCAGCACAGTTGCCTGTCATCGCGGAGGTGAAATCGGGGAGGAGTCTGAACCTAAATCAGGTGCGCGCCTTCCGGACAGCGATGCAGGATGCCGATGCCGCCATCGGCATTTTCATTACGCTGCATCCTGTCACGCGCGGGATGCGGAACCTCGCCGAGGCAGAAGGCGCGATTGAGCATAACGGGCAACGGTATCCGCGCTTGCAATTCTGGCATGTAACGGATGCCTATTTTGACGATGGGCTGATTCCGGTGAGTTTGCCGTGGCAGATAGATGAGCGTCCGAAGGCGGCGCGGCATTATGGTGGGGAGCAGACGTATTTTTGAGAGGGCTGCTGCAGCATGCCCCTGGGAGGCGCGGTTGGAAACCGCGCACATAGTTAGCGCGCTTGCAAAGCGCGCCTACGAGTAGAACTATTCAATTTCCGGTGGAGGCGTGGTTGGAAACCGCGCACATAGTTAGCGCGCTTGCAAAGCGCGCCTACGGGTAAAACTATTCAGTTTCCGGTGTGGATTTGGCATCAGCGTCCCAGATTCATTTCATAACGGAAAGTGATACCGGGCAGACTCAGCATCTCATCTAAATTCGGCATCTGTTCGATACCTAACAGCTGCTCCAACAACGTGACCTTTTTCTCTTTTCGCACAATCCGGGGTGTTCCGTCAATGTCGGCGAGTTGCCCTGCAATTTCAATCGCATCGGGCAGGTTGCCGAGTCTGTCTAAGAGTTTCAAATCTAGTGCCTGCTTCCCAGAGAAAATGCGTCCATCGGCGAGGGTGACGACTTCATCGCGCGTTAAATGCTCGTTTCGTGCGGTGAAGATGGTGTCAACAAACTGATTGTAGACATCGTCCACCGTGCCTTGCAATACTGCACGTTCCGCCTCTGTCATTTCGCGGAAAGAGGAGCCGGTATCCTTAAACGTGCCGCTCTTAATCACTTCGTGTTCTAACCCGACTTTGTCGTATAATCCCTTCATGCGGGTGAACTGCATAATCACGCCGATACTGCCGGTGAGTGTGCCGGGGTTCGCGACGATGGTGTTCGCCGCGCATGCGAGATAATAGCCGCCCGATGCCGCCGTGCCGCCCATTGAAGCGACAATCGGCTTGTCCAATTTCTCCAATTCGGCGTAAATCTCTTGCACCGGCGCAACGCTGCCGCCGGGGGAATCGATGCGGAGGACAATCGCCTTGATGCTCGGGTCATCGCGGTAGGTATGGATGAGTTTAATCGTCGCATCCGAACGCGAAATGACACCGTTGATGTCTAGCACCGCCACCTTCTCGCCAATCGGCGCACCGCCCATCAGGGCTCGGAGGACTATCATTAAGAAAAATAGTCCGACGATAACGCCTAAGATGATAAAAGTTCGTTGTTTCTTTGTCATTTTTGTTTTCCTATCATGAGGAACGCAGTGCAGGCTGAGCGTGGGAACGGCTATGGAAACCCTCCCATACAATTGCTGCTACCTTCCAAAGACGACTACCCGAAAGGTTTTCAACAGCCATCCGAAATCGGCGGCGAGGCTCTGTGTTGCGACATAGTGCAAATCCACAGCGAGTTTCTTCGGCATCAATTCCGTGATGTAGTAGTGCTCCGGATTTGCGCGCGCCTTAAGTTTCTCTGCCTCATGCCGATTGGCAAGCTGCGAGGGCCCCGTCATCCCCGGCTTCACCTGAAGCACCTGCTTTTGCGCCGACGTATAGTGTTGAACGTAGATAGGTGCCTCTGGACGCGGACCGACTAGGCTCATCTCACCTCTGATAACGTTGATTAAGTTCGGCAGTTCGTCCAATTTCGTCCATCTTAAAAACCTGCCGATGCGCGTGATGCGCGCATCCCGGTAGGTAGTCAGACTGCATCCTATTTTGTCGGCGTTCACCACCATCGTTCTGAACTTATACATCTCAAAAAGCACCTCGTCCTTTCCAACCCGTTTCGCTTTGTAAAACACGGGGCCGGCGGATTGCACCTTCGCCAGCACACATCCGAGTAGGAAGCACGGGGACAGCAGCACGAACCCGACTGTCCCGAAAAGGACATCAAACGCTCGCTTTTGTCGGAGTTGGCCTTGAGACAGGGCGGGCTCTCCTACTAGAAGATGGATTCCGTTCTGAACGTCTGGCATGCCTATTATCCGAAAGTTAAGAAAAGGTAGAAGCGGATAAAAGTCCGTGAGGTGCTTAATGTCTATAAAGACGCTCTCATTTCCCGGCTCTCTTCCTCAGCGTTCGCGCGCTTTTCCGTGGGGAACTGAATAATCTCAGACGCGCTGCTCCCATCGTCTTCCTTCTGGAACGCGCGGTTCGGTTCGTAAGTCGGAACGAGCTCTTGGAACTTGGTGACAATTCCATCCGTATCCAATTCATCGGCGAGTTGCGAGAGTTTCTCGATGCCGATGAGCAGTTTGCGTTCCTCAATCTTTTCCAATTGCGCGACGAAGATGCGTTGATGCTTCGTCGCTGTTACGCCTTCTTGGGGTGTAAGTAATTCTTCATACAACTTTTCACCGGGTTCTAAGCCGGTGAAAGCGATTTTGATGTCTCTATCTACTTCAAGTCCGGAGAGCCGAATCAGGTCCCGCGCTAAATCGAGGATTTTAATCGGTTCGCCCATGTCTAACATCAGGATTTCGCCGCCGTTGCCCATGGCACCGGCTTGGATGAGGAGCTGCACGGCTTCCGGAATCGTCATGAAGTAGCGCGTCGCTTCCCGATGCGTGACAGTGACGGGCCCGCCTTTCGCAATCTGCCGTTTGAAATTTGGTAGCACACTCGCTCGGCTGCCGATAACGTTGCCGAACCGCACCGCAATGAACCGCGTGCCGTTCTGCCGCGCCTTACACTGAATCAACTTTTCGGTGACGCGTTTGGAGGCACCGTAGACGCTCGTCGGGTTCACCGCTTTATCGGAGGAGACAAGGATGAACGCCTCAACGTGGTGTTTTATCGCCGCGTCAATCAGATTCTGCGTGCCGAGGATGTTATTCTTCACTGCCTCATCGGGATGATTCTCCATGAACTTCACATGCTTGTGCGCGGCCGCATGGAAAATAATATGGGGCCGGTACTTTTGGATAATCTGCGAAACCTTTGAGTTGTCGCGAATGTCCCCGATAATAACTGCACGGTTGCGTTCCGGCTCAGATTCACGGAGTTCTATATCTGTATGATAGAGGCTATTTTCCCCACGCCCGAAGAGCATGAGGAGCTCTGGTTCAAGTTTGGCAACTTGGCGGCAAAGTTCAGAACCGATTGAGCCGCCCGCGCCGGTTACCATGACACGCTTTCCAGAGAGGTATTTTGATACCTCAGCGATGTCCATCTGAGAGGTAGAACGGTTCAATAAATCTTCAAACCGCACCTCTCGGATGTGGTTGATACTGGCGCGTCCCTCAAGAATGGCGTGAATGTTCGGCACGATGCGGAACTGACATCCTCGGTATTCGCACTGGCGGATGATGTCCCGAATTTTTCCACCGGGCGCAGACGGAATGGCGATGACGACTTCCTGAATCTCGCGCTTGCGGGCAATGTAGGTTAAATCACGCGTCGTCCCAAGCACTTCCAACCCGGCAATGGTTTTGCCAATCTTCCGGGCATCATCGTCAATGAAACCGATAGGGAGGTATCCCTTTTCCGGGTGTTCTCGCAGCGCGCGAAGCACCCCGATGCCCGTCTCACCCGCGCCGACGATGAGGACTTTGGTGTGCGGCTTTCGCCCACTCGCCTTGCGCGGTTTGCCTTTGTCACGCTGTTTGCCACTCTCTACAATTTGAAAGGAGAATTTGGCAAAACCGAGCAGCGCGAAGTTATAGAGCCCATCAATGAGAAAAGGCATCCATGCGAATTTCAGCAGCAAGGCGAATCCGATAAGCAAGACAGTTGCAATGCTAATTGCGCCGGCTAACGCACGGAACTCCTGCACAGCGGCGTACCGCCACATCGGCTTGTAGAGGTTAAAGCCGAGCAGCAGGGTGACGCGGACTATCGTCACAACGGCCGCAAGGGTAACATACGTCGCGTCTGCAGGGAAGTGCGCGAGGCGTTGCGACGGCGGCGTGGGTTGGGCCAACAGGTCGAAGCCCAATTGCCGGCACGTATAATAAGCCAATAGAAACGCTAGATTCACGAGGAGCACATCAAGGACGATGGATGAACTCCACTTTATTTTTGACTTCTGTATTTTGGGCCTCCAATTTGCTTGCTATAAACAGGCCGGGTTTTCCTAACGGCACTGTTAAAGGAATGTTCTTCGTCAATGATACCTAATTCATCCTTGTAGTTCAGAATCGCCTGATTCCGAATACGGCGAGTTCGGACGAGCGCGCCCGACAGATGCAAAACGCATCAACGTCATTTGGTATTACAGCGATGTCGCGCCCGGAAGCGCACCAGCGTAGACGTTTTCTAAACGTTCGCCGATGACGCGCCAACTATAGGTAGTCTCAACCCGTTTTCTGCCGGCTTGAGCGAGGGTTTCCCGCCGGGTGCGGTTATCCACGAGCTGCATCACCTGTGCTGCGAAGGCTTCCGGCGTATCCGCGACGAGTAATTCTGTGCCGATAGTGGCCGCCAGGCCCATTGCGCCGACGGAGCTCGTCACGACAGGCACTCCCATCGCCATTGCTTCTAAATTTTTAGTTTGGATGCCAGAACCGGCCCGCATGGGCGCGACAAAAACCGATGCCTCCTCAAAATAGGGACGGACATCTGGCACGGAGCCGGTAACTACCACCCCTGTCTGTGCAGCGAGTCGCTGCACTTGCTCTGTCGGTTCTCTCCCAACGATAGTAAAAGTTGCGTTCGGCTGCCGTTCCCGGATGCGCGGAAAAATCTCCCTGCAGAAGTAAAGCACTGCGTCTACGTTCGGGAAATAGTTCATCGTGCCGGTAAACAGCAAGTTTGCAGGCGCGCGCTCGCGAGCAGGCTTTCGCGAAAAATACGCCAAATCCACCCCCATCGGGACAACGGATAAATTCAGGCTGCTGTCCTGCTGCAGCAGGTAATCCCGGTCGAAATCAGCGACGACAGTGCCGCAATCGAACGCCTTCATGATGTTCACTTCATATCGGCGCACCCGTTTTTCTTCTAATTTTACCAAAAAACGTTTTGGTATGCAATCAAAATTTGCGCGGCGGTTGAGATTCAGTGCCAACGAATCACACAAATCCAACACTTTCGTCGGCACTCGCGCCTTCGTTACGTATTGTCCCATCCGAAACAACTGCGCGTGGATGAGCTCAAAACGTTCCGCTGCGAGGAGTTCATTAATCGTGCGCTGCATGTGCCGCGAATACCAATAATGCACCTGCAGCGGGTGCGGTGAGAGGCAGTGAACCGCTGTATTAAGCAAAGCGAAGTGACGGCGGAACGGCACATACGCGACTTGCTCGCAGTAAGTCTGCAGATGCTTCGCCGATGCGACATCCGCCTCCGACGCTGCGAAGTAGACGAGTGTCACCGCGTGCCGCTGCGCGAGGTGCTTAATGAAATGGTATGAGCGGATGCAGTCTCCCCGATGCGGCGGATATGGGCAGCGCAGACTCAAAAATAAGATTTTCATTGCATCAGCAGGTTCATTGCGATTATCTCAAAATGCCAGTCAAAACTAAACGTGTAGGTAAAGTGTGCGTGATTTCGTTCCCTTCTTCGTCAACGCCGATGATGAAGTCAACGTGCAATTTTCCTGATGCGGTTTGAGTGCCACCTTTCAGTCACCGCCTTCTCAGCCGCGCTGCATAACGCGTCCCGTTGTGAAGGAATGATAACACATATCAATCGATTTGGCAAGAAGAAATAAACCATTACGCCTACTTGCAAATCGCGCGCGAGGGCCCGCCTCAGCACAGTCCTTTCCAAACGCGCTCGGAACTAGGCCGGCAATTCCGCCTCATCAATGAGCATCACCGGAATGCCATCGCGAATAGGATAGCGACGCTGGCACTCACCCTGGCACACCAACTTCTCTGCCGCTTCGTCCTGCACTATCTTGCCCTTGCACGCGGGGCACGCCAAAATCTCAAGCAAGGTTTGTGAGAGTCCGCGAGAACTTTGTGCATTCACATTTTCGTCATTCGCAATGCGTTCGCTCAGGTTGTTTTGTTGCATAACGTCCTCCTACGTCATCCATCATCGACACTTGTCGATGCCTCGGTTTTTGATGCGATAACGGCATTAGCGGCCATGACACCGCTTATATTTCTTGCCACTACCACACGGACACGGCGCGTTTCTGCCTACCTTGGGCACCGTGCCCATCGCCTGTTGTGATGCGAATTCGGCGGCGTTTTGTCCCGCACTCGCCGCCTGATTCGGCCGCCGCCTGCGCGGCCTGCCCCCACGTCGCCGCGCAGGAACGCGACGCGGTGCCTCCGTGTTGACACGCGACTTGAAGATGAACTCGCTAACCTCCTCTTCAATGTGTTGATACATACTCTCAAACACACCGAGTGCCTCGTTTTTGAAGACGACAATCGGGTCCTTCCCACCATAGCCCGCGCCAAAACGGATGCCTTCTTCAATGTAGTCAATGTTGTAGAGGTGGTCCTTCCAGTGATTATCAATTCGATCCAAGAGGAGCAGGCGTTCCAGAAGCCGCATCGTTTCGGGACCCATTTCCGCCTCGCGTGCTTCATAAGTGGTGCGTAATGTATCCAATGCCTGTGCTTGGATATCGTCCAGCTCTGTCGCAGCCAGCGGCGTTTGCCACGCGGGCTGAATAGGGAAGGTAGTCGTCAACCACTGCTCAAATCTATCCGGGGTTTCAAGCGTGAGGCCACCTTTTTCCGGCAGGTTCTCGTCAATGTTGCTAGCGACAACTCGTTCTATCATCCCCCAAATAGTCGTCTTCAAGTCATCCCCGCTGAGGATGGTATCGCGCAAGGTGTAAATGGTATCGCGCTGTGAATCCATGACATCGTCAAACTTGAGCAGATTTTTGCGGATTTCAAAGTGCATCTGCTCCACGCGCGTCTGCGCCTTCTCAATGGATTTCGTGACCCAGGGGTGTTCCAGCGGAACCTCTTCGTCCATGCCGACGCGCGTCATCAGCCCCTGCAACCGTTCGGAACCGAACTTCCGCATCAGTTCGTCTTCAAGCGAGAGATAGAAGCGCGACGAGCCCGGGTCTCCCTGTCTACCAGAGCGGCCCCGAAGCTGGTTATCAATGCGGCGAGACTCGTGCCGCTCCGTGCCGATGATATGCAGCCCGCCCGCGGCGAGCACCTTTTCACGGTTTGCCTCACAAATCTCCTCAGCCGCCGCCAGCGCAACTTGGAATTCTTCGGACTCCGGTGGCAATTTGTCAACATTCACCTTCTGCTTCCGCAACATCTCCGTGGCGAGGCCCTCAGGGTTACCACCGAGGAGAATATCCACACCACGTCCCGCCATATTCGTTGCGATGGTGACAGCACCGGGCACACCCGCCTGCGCGATAATATCCGCCTCACGTGCGTGCTCCTTCGCATTCAGCACCTGATGCTTGATGTTACGCCGTTTCGTCCGGAGCATTTTGCTCAATTTCTCGGAGTTCTCAATGGAAACCGTGCCGACGAGGATGGGGCGGCCCTTCTCATGCTGTTCAATAATATCTTGCAACACAGCGTTGTATTTCGCCGACTCGGTTTTGTAAATCTGATCGGCGTGATCTGCCCGGATCATCGGTTCGTTGGTAGGGATGACAGCGACTTCAAGTTTATAGATATGCGCGAACTCGTTCGCCTCTGTCGCCGCGGTTCCTGTCATCCCCGCCAATTTTTCATACATACGGAAGTAATTCTGGTAGGTAATTTTCGCGCCGGTTTGGCTTTCCTGCACGACGCGCACGCGCTCCTTCGCCTCAATCGCCTGATGGAGTCCCTCACTGAGCCGCCGGCCGATCTGTTTTCTGCCGGTGAATTCATCAACGAGAAGGACTTCGCCGTTTTCCACGAGGTAGTCGACATCGCGCTTGTAGAGTTGGTGCGCCGTGAGGGATTGATTGACGTGATGAACCAGCGCGATGTTGGTATGCTCATAGAGGTTGTCCAATCCGAGGCGGCGTTGCACCTCCTCAACGCCTTCGTCCGTAAGCGTCACACTGCCGCGCGTCTTTCCCTGCTGGTCGATCTGGAAATGGGTATCTTTCGTCAGCGAGGCGACAACGGTGTTGATTTGCTTGTAGAGTTCCGGTGGTTCCCCGGAGGGTTCCGAGATGATGAGCGGCGTGCGCGCCTCGTCAATGAGGATGCTATCCACTTCGTCAAGGATGCAATAGACATGTCCGCGCTGCACCTTCGCGTCAAGGGAGGTAGCCTTGTTATCCCAGAGGTAATCAAACCCGAATTCGCTGTGAACACCGTAGGTGATGTCGGCCTTGTATCCGAGCATTTTCTGCTCGTGCTGCATTTGGCTCAACGTGAGTCCGACAGAGAGGCCGAGGAAGTTGTAAATTCTGCCCATCCACTCCGCGTCGCGTCGGGCGAGATAATCGTTCACGGTGGCGAGATGCACGCCTTTGCCGGTGAGCGCGTTCAGATAGACAGGAAGCGTGGAAGTCAGGGTTTTTCCTTCGCCAGTGCGCATTTCGGCGATGTGGCCGCGGTGGAGCGCGATGCCGCCCATGAGTTGGACATCGTAGTGCCGCTGTTTCAACGTCCGCATCGCCGCTTCGCGGACGACAGCATAGGCATCTGGTAGCAGTTCGTCAAGCGATGCGCCATCATCCAACTGCCGACGAAATTCGGGGGTTTTGGCTTGGAGTTGCGCGTCTGTCAGTTTCTTGATTTCCGGCTCGCGCTGGTTTATCGCCGCAATAAGGGCGCGGAAGCGTTTAACATCCCGGTCCTCCTTGCTACCGAAAACTTTGGTTAGGTATTTTTGAAACATGGTCCCTCCGATTTTTGTTAGGTAACCTGTCTGTGCCTTAGCGGTGTAACAGATTCTGTCCATCAATTCCCTTCCGCAAAAGGATGTAAATCAGCGTGTTCCCTGCGGAAGCAATGGCAAACAGGAACGCGAGAATCAGGCAGACAATGCCTATCGTCCCGATGGTAAAGCAGACAGCCGCCGTCGTAATCCAGAAATCATCGCCGCTGCTCGGTAGCGTTGGAGACATGAAGAGAAGCCCATCAAGCCAATCATCAGCGGTAACAAGCACGGATGTCATCACAGATAGGTGCAGATAGCCAATCGGTAACAGGACGATTGCAACACCGCAGAGGCAGAAAAATCCCCATATCGGCACGAAGAAAAGTTTGAGCAGGAACAGAAGCAGTTCATAACGCACCATCCGCCACAGTTGATGCCAGACAATTGCAAACTGCTGGTAAATTGTCTCAAACGCGTCCGCGCCTGTGGTGGCGACGACTGCTGGCACAAAGAACAAACTCGCGAGGAAAACAACGCAGATGAACGCCATCAGCAAACCGAGGAAAAAACCGAACGGCATCAACATCGCTGCAAGCGTGAGAATCGGTTTGCCGACTACCGGTATTTTTGCGAGTGCGGCGATGCTGAGCGGTATCAACGCCAAAAATAAGAAGATGAAGAGAAGTCCGATGAACGCGCCGAAAACGGTTTTCCAACGTGCAGTGACAAACTTTGCGGCATCCCCCACCGAGAAAAAGTAGTCGCCTCGGAGCTGCTCAATCGTAATTTTAGAAGCAATTGTGCTTGCGAGAAAGAAGATGCTTGCGAAGCACACCACACCTATCCACATCGCCACCCGCGTCACATCCGTCAGTCCTTCGTCCATGAACGGGGTGATGGGGTTGAGAACGTGCGTATTCCAAAACGCTTGTGCCTCAGCCGGGCCTCCCTGAATAAAAAGCGTGATATATACCAAAGTCTCGTAGAGAACATACGCGAGGAAAATCCCGGCGAAATGGACAGCGATTTTTCGTCCGCTGAATCCGTAGCGGATAGCTCGGAAAATATCCCGATAGTTAAAGTGGAGTTGTTCCATGAGTTTCGTCTTTTTCGTCATCGTGCAGGATGCTGTCTTAATTATACCACAATTTACAGTATCTGTCAAATTTTTCTCAAGAATCGCTTCGTTTTCGATTTTCAGTCTGCAATTGTAAGCGCGAATGTCTCTAGCCGCCCGCCACGCAAAACACACGGACAGCTATAGAAATCTGCCCTTGTAGTGCATCCGAGAACTGCATCTGTCTGAATTTTTCTTTTTTAATTTGACATTGGGTTAGTTCTGTGGTATAATTAAAGATAAACCGATTTGTGGACGGGGCGTGGCGCAGCCCGGAAGCGCGCTTGAATGGGGTTCAAGAGGTCGCTGGTTCGAATCCAGTCGCCCCGATTTCCAACGTTCGCATCTCTCAGAATCATGTCTTAAGACTGGCGCAGAACGCATCCCGTAGGCGAGTTTTCAAAGCGCGCTTAACAGGCACGTGTAGGTTTTGCGTCTGTCCGTATAGGAGCAGTTGTGGATAAACCTTGTATGATTAATGTGGGCATTTTAGGGTGGGGCACCGTCGGCACGGGTGTCTCCAAAATCCTCGTGAACCAGAATGCGCTCATCGCTAAAAACAGCGGCACGCAATTATGCCTAAAAAAAATCGTGAAACGGACGCTCCCCGCCTCGCGGCCGGGGGTGACGCTGCCCGCGGACTGTTTAACGGCTGACCCGAGCGAGGTGGTGGACAATCCGGATATCGATGTCGTCGTAGAGCTTATCGGCGGTGTTTCCGAGTCGCGCACGCTCATCAGCCGTGCGCTCCAAAACGGCAAGCATGTCGTTACGGCGAACAAGGCACTCTTGGCAGAGTATGGTGCCGAATTGTTTCAACTCGCTTCGCAAAATCAGGTGAGCCTTAATTTTGAGGCGAGCACAGCGGGCGGCATCCCGATTATCAAAACGCTGCAGGAGAGCTTCGCCGGCAACCAGATTTGTTCTCTCTATGGCATCGTCAACGGCACCTGTAACTACATCTTGAGCGAAATGCACGAGCGCGATGTCCAATTCGCCGATGTCCTAAAGGCGGCTCAAGAAAAGGGCTACGCCGAGGCAGATCCGACGCTTGACGTTGAGGGAATTGATGCCGCGCAGAAATTGATTCTGCTCATCGCGCTTGCCTATCGGAGCAACATCTCGCTGGAGCACCTCCACGTTGAGGGCATCACCGGCATCACCCAGAAAGAGATTCAGTATGCGCGCGAACTCGGCTACGTCATCAAGCTTATCGCCATTGCGAAGTTAATCGATGGGAATCGCGTGGAGGCGCGTGTGCATCCGACGCTTTTGCCGGAACGGAGCCTCTTAGCAAATGTCGGCGGCGCGTTTAATGCAGTCTGTGTCATCGGCGATGCAGTCGGCCCAACACTCTTCTACGGACAAGGTGCCGGCGAAATGCCCACGGCCAGCGCGGTTGTCGCCGATATTATTGACGCGGCGAAATCAGTGCAACAAGGAGTCAGTTCACCCATTTCTCAAGCGTGGCTTGCCGACTCGCAGGCGGAAGTCTCTGTTTGCCCGATTGACGACATTGAGACGCGATACTACCTCCGTTTTGTCGTCGCAGACCGGCCGGGTGTTTTAGCAAAAATCGGCACTATCTTGGGGAACTGCGACATCAGCATCGCCTCTGTCATCCAGAAGGAGCCGCACGGCATCGATACCGTGTCCCTCGTGATGTTGACGCACACGGCTCGTGAAAAAAATATGAAAGCCGCGCTCGCGCAGATTTACACTCTTGAGGACGTTGAAGGTAACGCGCACCTCATCAGGATTGAAGAAGAAGTCGCGTTTTGAGCCATCGGAGAACCGAGGCAAATGAGAGACACGTTAGTATTTGACGTTAAGGAACTCCGGCACGAGGATTTCAAGGTTTACGAAACACTCGTGCCGGGCGAAGCACTGGAACTTGCCTTTGACGACGCGCAATTTATTCGTCCCATCGCATGCACAGTCCATCTGCATCGGCAAGAAAACGACAACTTTTACGTGACAGCGGACGTATCCTCGGCGATTTCGGTGCAATGCCGGCGATGCCTCAACACGTTTGAGGTTGAGGCTGCCACCGAACTCGGCATCCTGTTCTGCCTAGGTGAAGAACCGAAAGATGCCGACTTCAGCGATGAACGTTACTATGACGGCGACACGCTTGATTTGTCTGAAGAAGTGCGGCAGGCACTCGTGATTGAAGTCCCGATTTGGCCACTATGTGCCGCTGACTGTCAAGGGCTATGTACTCAGTGTGGGGCAAACCTGAACGAAGGAACTTGTGACTGCGAGATGACAGAAGAACTGCCGGCCGCAGCGGCGCGGAACCCGTTTTCTGTCCTCGCACAGATGCTGCCAGATACCGACGCGGCACCCAACAAAGATTAACCTGCAGGACAGACGTGAATATCAGCCGTTCTGTTTTGTTCTGCTAACTGTGTAGGAGGAACTCTCATGGCGCACCCCAAACGGAGAACGTCACGTTCCAAGAAAAAAATGCGGCGAAGCCACCACGCGCTTTCCGAGAAAACTGTCATCGTTTGTTCATACTGTGGAGAAATGATGATTTCTCATCGTGTATGTTCCGAATGTGGCTATTACAACGGGATACCCGTGCTAAAATCCGCTGAAGATGTCTAACCCCGGCTCGGAGTCAGGCGATGCGCACTTCGTCCCTCTCGCCGGCCTGGAAACTACGAATTCATGTCCACACAAAGAACGCGATACGCAACAATTACTGGCACGGGTGCTTACCTCCCCGAAAGGGTTATCACCAATGCCTACCTCGAGAAAATGGTGGATACCAGTGACGAGTGGATCCGCCAGCGCACGGGCATCGTGGAGCGGCGCATCGCTGAAGACGATACCGCCACTTCTGACCTCAGTATCCGCGCCGCACGCCGCGCAATCGAACACGCGCAAATTGAACCGGTTGACATTGAGATGATCCTCGTCGCTACCGTAACACCCGACACCTTTTTCCCGTCAACCGCGTGCTACGTCCAAAAAGGCATCGGCGCGAAAAACGCGTCAGCGATGGATATCTCCGCCGCCTGCGCCGGCTTCCTCTACGGACTCGATTTGGCGGACGGCCTGATTCAATCAGGACGTTATGATACTATTCTTGTCGTCGGCGGTGAAGTTTTCAATAACATCATCGATTGGAAGGATAGAAGCACGTGCGTCCTCTTCGGCGATGGGGCGGGAGCAGCGGTTGTTCAATCCACCGAAGAACCGAAGGGCATTCTCGCCTCTTATATCGGTTCCGATGGGGATTATGCCGATATTAACCTGCTCGGCATCCCGGCTGGCGGTTCACGCATGCCGTTGACACCTGAAGGCATCGAGCGGAAGTTGGACAAAATCCAGATGAACGGCAGGGAAGTCTTCAAACTCGGTGTTCGGCTCATGCCGGAAGCGGCGCAACGCGTCCTGCGGAAAGCGAATGTCACCGTAGAGGAGATCGATCTCCTGATACCGCATCAAGCGAACCTGCGTATCATCGAGGCAGTCGGCGACAGGCTCGGCGTGCCGCGCGAGAAGGTGTATGTCAACGTTGACAAATACGGCAACACCTCCGCGGCGACGGTTATCATCGCATTGGACGAAGCGATTCGCGAGGGATGTGCGAAACCCGGAGATCTGATATTGCTCGTAACGTTCGGGGCTGGCGTGACATGGGGAAGCACACTCCTGCAGCTGTAAAAAACATGACGCAAATCGCCTTTATTTTTCCAGGACAAGGTTCACAGCAGGTAGGCATGGGCGCGGCACTCGCGCGAGAATACCCGATTGCTCGCGCCGTTTTCGATGAGGCAGATGCTGTTGTAGGAGCTCCTTCCCAGTCTCAACAACTCAGCACTCTCTGCTTTCAAGGCCCGGCGGAAGTGTTAAAGCAGACAGAAAATACGCAACTCGCGATTTTGACGTGCAGCGTCGCCACGTTGCGCGTGCTGAACCACCTCGGCTTTACGCCAAAAGCAGTCGCGGGACATAGTTTAGGCGAGTATTCCGCGCTTGTCGCCGCTGGCACCCTTGACTTTTCCGATGCCCTGACGTTAGTGCGAGCGCGGGCACAAGCGATGGCAGCCGCTGGAGAAAATCAGCAAGGCACCATGGCCGCTATCCTCGGTATGGAAGCGGAACGCTTGCAGCAGTTGTGTCAAGAAGCTGAGGGTGTCGTCAACATCGCCAATTACAACTGCCCTGGGCAATTGGTAATTTCTGGAGAAGTTGACGCTGTCAACCGCGTCGTGGAACTCGCCAGTGCCGAGATTGGCGCGCGACGGTGTCGTCCGTTGCCGGTAAGCGGGGCGTTTCATTCGCCGCTGATGGAGCCGGCGCAACAGAAGTTCGATTCCGTGCTTAAGCGTGTAAAGTTGCAGCCGCCGAAACGAGATGTCGCGATGAACGTGACAGGCGAGTTCGCCTCGGATGCAGCGGAAATCCGGCGGCTCCTGTTTCAGCAAATAACGGCACCGGTGCAGTGGGAGAAATCGCTGCTGACGCTTGTCGATTCGGGCATCTCGCCTTTTGTGGAGGTTGGCCCGGGGAAAGTCTTGTGCGGTTTGGTGAGTCGCACGCTGCGCGGAAGTGTTGCAGTGAACGTTGAGGATATGACAAGCCTCGCAGATGCACTTGAGAAAATTCGGACATAACTGTCTCGGGGGTTTTTGGCGGTTGACACATGGATTTCTGCATGATATAATAAATTGCAGACTTCCCAACTTTTCTTTCTCCTGTCACCAGTTGAATGCTTCTGCGAAGCCTATGGACATCATCAAGCACGCTCAACTCATCAAATTTGCAACAACGAAGAAGGCCGGAGTAAACTCTTGGCAGAATAATTTTGGCGAATGATAGCCGCTTGCAACAACGGCGCAAGCATCTCAGGCAAACTCGCGTCATTCGCCAAAGAGACCTTATCGCACCCGTTAGGGCCATACAAAAGATGTTGACAGGAAAAACCGCAATTGTCACAGGTGCCTCGCGGGGTATCGGTGCCGCAATCGGACGTAAATTGTGTGAAGCCGGTGCAAACGTTGCTCTCTGCTCACGTTCCGCCGAAGCAGTCGCCGCTATCGCCGATACCTTGAATAGCGAGGGATACACGGCTATTTCCACCGCCGCGGACATATCCAAAAAGGAGGATGTCGAGGCACTCATCAAAACGGTGCAGGACCGGTTTTCGCAAATCGATATTCTCGTAAACAACGCCGGCATCACTCGCGATACGCTGCTCATGCGCCTGAAAGACGAGGATTGGGAAGCGGTTCTGCGGACGAACCTCACCGGCACGATGTATTGCACGCGCGCGGTGCTGCGTCCGATGATTCGCCAGAGAAGCGGCAGGATTATCAACATTTCGTCTGTCATCGGTGTCATGGGCAATGCGGGACAGGCGAGTTACGCCGCCGCGAAGGCGGGTATCCTCGGATTCACAAAGACTATCGCCAGAGAGGTGGGCACACGCGGGATTACCGTCAACGCTATCGCCCCCGGCTTTATTACTACCGACATGACAGCGCAAATTCCAGAACAGCATCAGAAGCAACTGCTGGAATTGATTCCGTTGCGGCGTTTTGGTAGCCCCGAAGATGTGGCAGACACCGTCTACTTTTTGGCCTCCGATGCCGCACGTTATATCACCGGCCAAACCCTGCATGTGGACGGCGGCATGGTGATGTAAAGGAAGAATAACCCGTGGGCGCGTTTTGAAAGCACGCCTACCGGAAACAAGACGGGACCGCCCGGTCCCGAGATTATCGACAAATAAGAGAGGAGATTCACAACAGATTATGGCAGCAAATCAGGAACGCCTTATCGAAATTATCGCCGAACAACTCGGTGCTGAGAAAACCAACGTCACACCAGATGCTTCCTTTATGGATGACCTCGGGGCAGACTCGCTGGATACCGTGGAACTGGTGATGGCACTGGAAGAGGAATTCGATCTTGAAATTCCCGACAGCGAAGCCGAGAAAATTCGGACTGTTCAAGACGCACTCAATTATCTTGCGGAACATGTCTAGAGCCCCGAAGGGGCATCGCCTCTCCGCATGTTCGGAACCCTCTGTGGGTAAGGCGTTTGACGTTACGATGGACGCAAACCATTTTCCTGCGTGCCGCGTCATTTTAACGCTGAACCCCACATGAACCTAATGTCGTGTGGGAGCTCCGGCTCCCGCACTCGCCTGCTAAAAGGATCGGTCTCGTGGAGCGTGTAGTTATTACAGGAATCGGCGTTGTCAACGCAATCGGCAACACGAAAAATGAATATTGGGATGCGCTTGCCTGCGGTAAAAACGGAATCGGCCCTTTAACCTATTTTGATGCCACCGATTATCGCACTCAAATCGCTGGCGAGGTGAAGAATTTCCAACCCGAAGCGTATCTGGATAGGAAGGCGGCATCCCGGTTCCCGCTTTTCATTCAGTATGCACTCGTCGCCGCGATGATGGCGCACGAAGATGCTGGCTTGGAACTTGACACCCTCAACCCTTACCGTGCCGGTGTCCAAATCGGTTCCGGTGTCGGCGGCATCGGCGTGCTAGAGGAAAACGCCAGAATCCTCGCCGAGAGGGGCCCGAAACGCGTCAGCCCTTTCCTCGTGCCGTATATGATTATCAACATGGCGGCGGGGCAAATCTCTATCCACTTTGACCTCAAGGGCCCGAATTCCGCTTCGGTTACCGCCTGCGCGACAGCGAATCACTCCATCGGTGAGTCGTTTCGCCTCATTCAGCAGGGATATGCCGATGTGATGTTCACTGGCGGCGCGGAGTCTGCGATTACGCCTTTGTCATTCGCGGGATTCTGTTCGATGCGCGCGATGTCCGCGCGTAACCATGAACCGGAACGCGCCTCGCGCCCGTTCAACAAGGACCGGGATGGCTTCGTGATGGGCGATGGCGCGGGCATCCTTATCCTTGAATCCCTGACGCACGCCAAAAAGCGTGGTGCGCATATCTATGCCGAAGTCGCAGGATTCGGGATGACCTCGGATGCTCACGACATGGTGAGTCCGCCGGAAAACGGCGAAGGTGCGGCGAAGGCGATGGAATTCGCACTGCGAGATGCGCAACTTCCGGTAGATGCCGTTGACTATATCAACGCACACGGCACTTCTACCCCCATCGGCGACATCGCTGAGACGAACGCCATCAAAACCCTCTTCGGCGCGCGCGCTTACCAAACCCCGGTCAGTTCAACGAAATCGATGGTAGGGCATCTGCTTGGCGCGGCGGGAGCGGTAGAACTCATCGCTTGCTTAGGCGGCATGGCGAGAGGTTTCTTGCCGCCCACTATCAACTACGAGGTGCCGGATGAAGCGTGCGACCTGGACTATGTCCCGAACGAAAGCCGCGATGCGGAGATAAACGTTGCGCTCTCCAATGCGTTCGGCTTCGGCGGACACAACACCTCCATCGCTATCCGCAAACTGTAAAAACGGCTGTCGTCCCTAACCGTTCCGATAGCAAGGGACAGGGTTGTCAGGGTGG
>PYJE01000193.1 GCA_003635305.1 Candidatus Poribacteria bacterium
CGCGCTGTTTTTTTATTGCCACTTTACAGCGGTAGATTAGCAACCTTCAATGCCCCAGAACAGCATTATAGGCAAGAACAAACCTCTCTGCAAGTGCTTATTGGGGCCGAACTCTCAACCGCTCCTATCTCTGCAATCTAAAATTGGAGATTGCAGCAAATCTACGGAAAATGGGGAGGCCCTCAGCCTCCTCAAAATACGCAAAACTAAAGTTTTGGAAATCCTCAGTAAAACAGATAAAAAGAAGCCGATTATGTTGCCAACTAGGCAATCGAACATCGCGGTTGTGTCTGCCTACAAGACCCCGCAGTACTCGACGCATTAGGATAGTAGAGGATTCAAGGTTAACATCGTTATGAAATTGGAGAAAGAAAACGCCCCACGGTTCATAACTCTCCAAAAATTGCAGATCTGCTAAGGGTTGCAGTTGCCAACACCCAATGATTCGGGCTTGGGTATCAAGGTCGAGGTCAAGGTATTCGGCAGGCCAATGATAAGTCACGTCGTCAAATTCCACCAAATCGTCAGGAATAGGCCAACAAAGAGTCTTCCGTAAAAAGACTATTAAGGAATCAAAGTTCCGGATGCGTTGGAGAGCGCGTGAAATTTCCATTACGTTTAGTTCCGATGCAGTAAGCGTGTTTTACGACAGTCCCAAGCGTTAGGAAACCTCCAACCATGCAATGAGCTTAGCCCTTGTTCCAAGCGGGGCTTGGATGCTTAGGAGATAGGTTTTACGAATATGGTGCTCAATTTTTCGCAGCAATTCTCTAAGAGTTTGCTGCTCGCTTGCGGTATGGCGGGACGCGTTCTCGCCGCATCGAACCTCGGGCCAAATTCCATCAACATCTGCAACGACTTCATCCGTATCAGAGTTGTAGAAATACCAGCGGATCTCCCCGCTTTCTGGCATCTGATAGCAACAGAAAACTCCTCTCGCCCCGGTGCGATTCAGGGATATCGGTTCACCGTCCCGGTTGACAAGCGGCGGAGGTTCCTCAGACGCACGTTTGCCTGAGAAAATACGGAGCGGTAAATCCTCCAATCGTTTCCACAGGCTCGGGCTAGTTTCAGCAATACGTTGCCGTTCAAGATTCATGAGCTCTTCAACGCTTTCCGTTCCCTCATATCGCTCATTAAAGAGCCGGAGAGTTTGATTGTCGTCATCTGGAGAAACAAACTGTCCCTCAATGCCGAGGGTTCGACTGATACGGAGAATTTTGCCATCAACGCGTCTTCGGATTTTAATGAGGTCTTCAAGTTCATCTGGCGGAAGGAAATTCCAGACATAAACTGTCGGATTCGTGCGATTGAGCCTAGCTTCAATGGCAGGGTCGAGTCGTCTATCAAGCCTACCAATTCGTTGCATAAGTCGGACAGGATTCCAATGCAGATCGTAATTAATAACCCGCGAGGCATCCTGCAAGTTCAGACCTTCGGCAAGGACATCCGTTGAAATAAGGATGCGAATTGGCTTAGGGTTTGTATCATCAACTCCATTGTAACAAGGAGAAAAACGTTTGACAACATCCTCACGATTGACCTTCCGCTGACTATCAATTTGCACAACATGTTGGAACTCAAAGTTTCGTAACTGGCCATAGAGGTAGCGAGCAGTATCCGAAAATTCGGTGAAAATGATGAACTTCTCATCCGGATGCTCTTTCAACAGGTTTAGGAGCTGGCGCAACTTATCGTCCTTCTCGGCATCCGGTTCCTGCGCGAACCGGTCTGCGTAGAATCGGCGATAAATTCCGCTGAGGAGCCCAGTCAAAAACTCCATATCCGTTACAACATCATCCAAAAAATTATCCAGATTATGTTCGCTAGGATCGAAGTCTTTTATCGTTCCAACGGAAACGATGTCGTTTTCCTCTTCGTCCGGGTTTTGTTCGATTTGCCTTTGCAGATTTTCTGGATCTGCCACAGGTCGGCTCTTGTCTTCACCATCTTCACGTAGACGTTCTGATACGTGGTCTTGCACAACTTGCCACCAGAGGCGGTTAGTACCAGCCCATTCTTCAAAACGTTCTGGCGCGTATATTCTGAGCGATGCTGCCATCTTGACAAGCAGCCTTTCGACACTTGCCTCAAAGGATTTCCAAGAACTTTCCAACCGCTTGAGCAAGAGCGTGCGGATGAGCCCGATAATCTGTATCTGGCGGTGTTCCATCTGCCTTGCGGGGTTTCTATGATACTTAGCCGTATTATAGACGGCCAGGGTAAGAAAGGGATCTTGCCGGTCGAAAGCGATCTGGAGCTCCCGATAAAGGTTATCATACACTTCGCGAAGTGAATAGTCTACCGTAGGTTGGATTTTGCGTTTCGGAAAGAGGACAGCCCTTCCTGTTTGCTGTTCCGCGTCCTTAATATATTGACGGCTTCGTTGGATAAGAACATGCTTAAGAACAGGGTCTTGGCGAATCTCTTCATCACGGCGAAGAATCTCTTCTTGAACTTCAACACTGTCATCAAACTGCCTTTCGATCTCACGAAAATGGCGACGGAAATCGTGAATTCCGATTTGGGAAAAGTGTCTCCGATTTTGCTGTGCAAAATAGTTAATCAGGTTGGAGATATCCTCAATCGAGTTATTAATCGGTGTTGCCGTAAGCAGATAGAGGTTTTTCGATTTAGCGAGGGCCATCAAAAGCTCACCGCGGTTTGATGCAGGATTCCGGAAATGGTGCGCCTCATCAATGATGATAACATCCTTGTGTTCCTGAAAGTACCTAAGTTCTTGCTCATCAATTCCACCCTCTCGTCCAAGATCTGTATGGCGTTTGATGTCGTAGAGTTCACGGTAGCGACGGCCGTATCTGTCACTAAGGTACTGAGGAACAAGGGGTTCCCATAAGCTCTCAGCGACAGATTTAGGAGCAATGAGTAGGACACGCTTGTCGTCCCTCAGCGAACGTTCAAGCAACATCAAGCCGATATAGGTTTTTCCGCTACCGACTCCGTCACAGATCAAAGAGCCGTTCCACTTTTCGGCTATTTGCAGAGCCCTATGATAGCCATCCTTTTGATACTGCGACAGCATAGGGTAGATAACGGATTCGTTCTCTTCCCACTCGTCCGCTGGTTTTTCACGGCCAGCGAAATAACTATGGAGAGTTTTGGCATAGACGGTAAATGGACGGTATCTTCTGAGGTGTGGTTCGATGACTCTGAGGATTTCAGTTTGAACATCCGATGCTTCAGCCCATCGAGCTTCGTACCAATTCCGGAAATTGTCGCACTCAACCGAATTGGAGGTAAAAGAATTGAACTCCACATTTCTAGTGAGTCCCGCTTGAGTAAAGTTGGAACTGCCGTGAATAGCAAATGGCCCTGAACTTTGAACGCGCGAACGCATTAAGTTGAGTTTAGCATGGAACGGGACTTGGCTGTAAACCCGAATCTGTATGCGGCCAGAGCGAATAGCGTCTCGCACGGAAGCAAGACGCTCAAGAGTAAGGAAATCGCCCCTCTCTTTCTCCGACTCCAGACTCTCATGGGTAACCGTCTTCAAAGCCTCTATCAGTTGCTCTCTGGTACGCCCTGTCGTTTCATTTCCTATGAGGATACGAATGCAATCTAGGGCTTGCCATGTTTCCTCAAGTAATAGAAACGCCCCAATCTCAAAAGTTCCAGTAGCAACATCTAACTCGTTACTGCTGACGAGAAGGGTTCTTAGAGCTCTCAGAAGCGTATTGCCATCTACATTGTCAATTGGGGTCCGTATTTGCATTTTAACTCCAAAATCCAGAATCTGCATCTAATAATCCCCATTGCCTTACCAACAGGTAGTAGCAGCCTATCCTGCGAATTCGTCTCTTTACACCTGACATGAGACGAATGAACTCCTACGGAGTTGCAGCACCGAATCGCAAGTTTCCAGCCCACAAGTTGACTGCCCCCGCTTTTGAGTTCCGGGTTTTGACGCGATGGAAAACGGCGCGTCATCTCTTAACAAACGCGATAGCCCGAGTGCCGCCCTTCCGTTGCAACCGTTCACGAACCAGCGCGCAATTGATAACGTATCAAATAGGATACCATAAAAACCCAAAATTGGCAACCCAACGACAAACGTTCACCAAAATTCCTTAATACGCCATCAACATCTTTATTCTACCAAAGATCGCAATGTGTGTCAACTTTTTTTGCGAAAAATCCCTGAAAAATCGGTTTTCCCGCTCTTCGCACAAATGGCAATTGACCCAAATTGTCCGCGTTTTGAAAAAAAGAAAAGCCGATGAGAGGATTTGAACCTCCGACCTACTGATTACGAATCAGTTGCTCTTCCACTGAGCTACACCGGCGAAAAATGCCGAGAGGCAGAATCGAACTGCCGACACGTGGATTTTCAGTCCACTGCTCTACCGACTGAGCTATCTCGGCTCTGTTTTATATATGATACCACATTTTAACCGATTTGTCAAATTTTTATTCAAAAAAAGTGACTTTTCTCGCGATTCTTCGGTTTATTCGGCACGTAAGTCCTCAATCGGTGATAGCCGCATCGCTTTTATCGCAGGATACAACCCAAAGCCTATACCCAGCAACGCCGAAAAGGATACCGATATCAGCACCCACTGCAGCGAGAAAACCGCCGGCCATGCCGGCACTATCCGGACAATTTGCACCGCCAGATGCGCCATCGCTTTACTGAAGAGAACGCCGCACCCGACACCCAGCACGCCGCCAACACCACACATCATAACAGATTCACTTAAAAATTGCAACAGAATCTCTGAACGTTTCGCGCCGAGTGCTTTGCGTAAGCCGATTTCGCGCGTCCGTTCCCCGACAGCTACCAACATCATGTTCATAATGCCGATACCCCCAACGAGAAGCGAAAACCCGGCGATGCTCCCTAACGCAATCTTAATGTCACCAATTTCGCGCGAATCGAGACATTCGCCCTTACAATTGCGGCGGCATGCGGAATTATTCGGGCCAAATACCGATCTCCCGGTAAAAACGTATCGCACCCGGATGGAAACGCGTGCCCGTGTCTTTGACGACATTCTTCGCATTAATCGCCTTGCCCGCGCCGTGCCGTTTGACTACTTCCGCGCCGTTTGTATACAGCGTCTTCGTGAATTCATAAACCATCGCCTCATCCGCATCCTCAGCGGTGATGAGGTGCATCGAGCCGACGTTCATCGTCGTGAACGGTTTCTCCTGTCCCGAATAGGTATCCGCAGGGACGGTTATCGCATGAAAGAAGGGGTAGTCGTTAAAAAGAGCCGCCTTCGCTGTCTCATCAAACGGTATGAAAAAGAGTTCTTGCGCTGCAGCGGCGCGAATTACCGCGGGTGTCGGAATCGCGCCGCCCATGAACGCAGCGGCGACAGAACCATCGGCAAGCAAATCTACGGCACCCATATAGGTGCTGTTAACCGGCGTGAAGTCTTCGTAAGTGATACCGTGCGCCGCCAAAATAGGCCGCAAAAAATACTCAAAGCCGGCACCAGCAGGGCCGACGACAACACGCTTCCCTTTCAGAGCCGCAAATGTCTCGATGCCAGAAGACTGCGGCGTAATGAACAACCCGACATTCGGCGCGAGCGTCATGACAGCGCGGAGGTTGTGTGGTTTTTCCCACGCGCCTTCACCGCGCACAGCGAAATAGGAAATCGCAGCATTCGCAAGTGCGAATTCCAAATCGCCACTCGCAAGGCGGCGGATGTTCTCCTGAGTGCCTTTAGTGGCTTCCGCTGTGACCTCCCAGTTTTCCACTGTAGTATTGCCTCCGACAACCTCGGCAATCGCAGCGCCTACTGGGAAGAACGCACCGCCGACTGGGGCAGTCCCGATGCTGATAAAGCGGCGTTTCGGTGTCACGTTCTCTGTTTCACGCGCAGTCTCTTGTTGTTTTGAGGCGTTGTCGCACCCCAATCCGATGCTCAAAGCACATATGAGGCAGAGCACGAGATATGCTTGCCAACGGCGTGCGATAATCAACAACGTTTTCATGAATTTTTCTCCTGAGGGAGGCGCGGTTTGTAACCGCGCAGGTGCGTCTACAAGCAATGCTACCAAATGACGTTGATTCGTCCCGCGTCTATAGTTTGGACGCGTTTGGCAAACATGCCCGAACTACAGGCGTTCATTTGGTATGAGATGAATTGGCGTTCAGCGGCACTTCTGCCGGCAAGGCACACATCCGTGCCATATCTGGGAAAATGTGCGTGACATCTTTTCTAAAAACATCGCCGCTCAGAATGTCAATGATACCGCCTTGATGCTCCGGATGTTCGGATAAGAACCGTGCGAAACTGAATTCCTTCGTGTAAAACGCGTAAACCAGCTTCCGAAACGCCTCCATCCCCTTGACGAACGTCGGCCCGAAACTTCCTAACTGCGCCGCGGAAAAGTCGTTCTTTTTAAACGCTTCCACGATGGTATCGGCGGCCATCTCTCCCGATTTGAGTGCCAAAAAGAGGCCCGTTGAGTAAACCGGATCGAGGAAGCCGAACGCATCACCTACCAATACCCAGCCGTTGCCAGCGATGCGGTTTGCGCGATATGAGAAATCCTTGGTAGTCTTAATCGGAAACAGTTGTTTCGCGCCAGCGAGCCGCTTCTTCAAGGCGTGGCACTTTGTCAACTCTTCGTCAAAGATTCGCTGCGCGTCCAACTTCCCGTTGGCATCCCGGCGGTTTTGAAGCAGGTAACCCAACTCGCCGACAACGCCGATGCTGGTGCGATTGTAAGGCAACGGGATAGCCCAGAACCAAGAGTCTTTCGTCTCGGTGTGCATGATAAGTGTCGCGCCTTCATCAATGCCTTCGTCTCGGTAGGCACCTTCAAAATGCGTGTAAAGCGATGCCATTTTCAGGTTCGGTTCTGTCGCGTTCATATCCAGCTGCCTGCCGATGAGGGAGCTCTGCCCCGTGGAATCGACAATGACAGTGGAATGAATCATCTCTTTTTCTCCTTTTGCAGAGTTTTGCGCGACGACTCCCACCGCCGTATCCTCTTCAAAAAGCACCTCACGCACACGGGTACCGCGGTGGACTTCTACGCCTTTCTCCTCCGCATTCTCCAGAAGCCCCTGGTCGAATTCACTCCGCAGCACCTGCCACGTGACAGCACTTTCGTGCGGGTTCGTCTCAAAGAAATAGAACGGTTTGGAGGCTTTCCCGGAACGTGAGTAAAACTGCACGCTGAATTTCTGTGGAAAGTGACTCTTGCGGAGTTTTTCAAGCACGCCGAGCCGCTTGAACGTCCAATAAGTCGCTGGAATCAGGGATTCGCCGATTTTAAAACTGGGTTTGGTTTCCCGTTCAAGAAGCAGCACTCGGTAGCCGTGTTGTGCGGTGAGCGCGGCGACGGTGCTTCCTGCAGGCCCGCCGCCGATAACTATGATGTCGTAGGGTTTCGGTCTTTGCATCTGAGCACCATCAATCCGTTTCGTTACAGAATTGCTTATTTGATATTTAAAGCCCTTGCGAGATTCCCTTCAAAACCGCACCGCGTTGTCTGAATAGGTAATTTCGCGCCGCGGAAATTCACCGAAGAACGTTTCAGTTTCTCGTTTTGTCGCCTTTGAACCCTCTTGCTGCCATGGACTAGGACTGGGATACAATTCGTTTTGACATTCCTCGGCACCAACTGACTGACGACGCGCGTCCCTTCCTGCAATTGCTTGACGACATCTGACGCGTCAACCTCGCCTTGCTTGAGTTCCATTGGCACAGCCACCAGACAGTCTTGGGCAATGCAAAAGAGAATCAAATCACACTGCGCTTTCACTGCTATGTCTGTGGGGAACGCGAGATCGACATCTAATACTACCCGCTCGCGCGGGAGGTCTGCCAGAGAAACGCGGCATCCGTTACGAGTGTAAGAGGTAGCTACCCGTCCACCTATCCACCGGCGAATCTGGTTAAGCGCGTCACGGGGATTCACAAGTGCCACCGCCTTCTCCATTCTCAACCTGAGCCTGGAGATTCACCATACGATTATATTGTGTCTCCGCAACGTCGCCGTAGTCTACTGGGTAGATACCTCCCCAGAGCTCAAACGGAATTTCCGTAACGGGTGCATCCTTTTGGAACTGCCATGCGCCCACTTCCGCTGGCGACAGCCAACTCGCCTGTTTGTCCTTAGTCCCTTCCAACAGCCCTTCAAGCATCAGGCAGCTGAGTTCCTCAATGAGCCAATCGCTGTGTGTCATGGCCATAACTTTCACACCGGCACGGACGAGGCGCGCTAGTGTGACGGCCATGTCTGCCTGGGAATGCGGATGCAGATGCGCCTCCGGTTCCTCAATAACGAGTAAATCTCCAGGAGTAATACCACGGCGGAGAAAAAGCACTAAAGGCGCAAGCTCGGATACCATTGCCGAGGCACGGCTCAACCGCATCTCTTCCTCCATTCCTTGCGGACGATAACGGAAATCGGGATACCCAGTCGGCGAAAGCCGCGCAAGAATCTTTCCACCGAGGATATCAGCCTCTAATGCATCGGCGATGGCGTGCATGTCGCCGTTGCTCATCTTTTTCTCCGGCCGATAGAGGATGAGACGCTGCAGGAACTCTGCCATGCCCGCCGAAAATGTTGACACCTCCGAGAAACGGCCGCCGCGCGTCGCACGTCCAATCAGGGAACTGGCGATGAGCCCATGCTGCTGAATCAGGCCACCGCGAATCGCTGGCAGATAATACCGTTCTCCGCTAAAATAGTTCAAGAGGGCCTTCGCGCTTATTCCTTCTTTCCCTGCAGCAATCTCCCGCGTGAGTGTCCACTCCGATGCCGGGGCAGTCAACTTGAGACACCAGTCGCCCTTATCATCTTCGGCACGCGCCTTCAGCGCAACCGTCATCTCCATCGGAAGTTTTTCCCCATTCAATCGCCGTAATGCCGAAACAGAAGGCAGATCGAAGCAATTTTTGAGTTCTGCCTGTAATGTGTCACGGAGCACGTCTTCAGGCGAGCGCATATCCAATTCCGCAAATACGCCGTGCAAAGCATACACCAACGTTGAGAAGCAGGTCTTCCCGGTATTGCCCGGACCGACTAACACCGTCAGCGGCCGTAAATCAATGTCGGCTTCTGTAATGGGACCGAAATTGCGGACAGCGATTTCAACTTTTGGGTGCTGTTGTGTGTCCAGATCGCTCATTTTCATCCTCCCAACTTTCATCGAGAATCGGAAAAGCGGTTCGCCTTACCGGCAGTGCGCGGGCACGTGCCAACCGGCACCGATTTCACGATAGCACGGAATCCCAAAATGTCTCGAATTTTCGCGGCTACAGCCGCGGCAGTCTGTTCGGGACGCGGATTTGTGGACTCAACCTGAATTTCAAGCTCATCCTGCATCCCCTCGCGGTAAGTCCTCGCCGAGAATTCAGCCACGTCGGAAAATTGGAAGACGATGTTCTCAATCGCGGCAGGATAGATGTTCATGCCACGAATGATAAGCAGGCTATCTAGCCGCCCCATAACTCCGCCTTCCAAAACGCGGTGCTTCCCACCACACTCGCACGGCGACGACTTGAGTTTGACGTAATCACCGGTACGGTAACGGATAACAGGCATCCCAACGCGCCCAAGATTGGTAATCACTAACTCGCCTGCATCCGCAGGTTTACCCGTTTCTGTATCGATGACTTCGCAGATAAATTCGTCTTCGTTGAGGTGGAGACCGGCTTGCTGACTGCACATTACTCCCCAAGCACCGACCTCCGTTGCACCGGCGTGGTCAAACGCGCGTGCACCCCAGCACGTCTCAATGCGTTGTTTCGTGGAAGGCAAACTCGCCCCTGGCTCACCGGCGTGAATCGTGACGTGGATGTTTGATGAACGGGGAAGATCTATCCCATTTTCAGCCGCCGCCGCCGCAAGCCGCAACGCGTAGGTAGGCGTGCAAACCAACACCGTCACATCGTTATAGAGCATCGCGCGAAGACGCTGCTCCGAAGACAGCCCACCGTTCGGAATTGTCAACGCACCGAGTTGCCGCGCGCCGTGATGCGCACTCCAGAAACCGATAAACGGCCCGAAGGTGAACGCAATCATAAGCCGGTCGGCGGCTGTTACGCCTGCCTCGCGATATATGTCACCCCAACACTTCCCCCACCAATCCCACGACTCGGCAGTATCCAACCACCGCATCGGTTCTCCTGTTGTGCCGGAGGTTTGATGGAGACAGATATATCTCTCCAACGGAAAAGTGAGATTGGTGCCGTAAGGCGGGTGAGCACCCTGGTCTGCGTTGAGTTCTGTCTTTGTGGTAAAGGGCAACTGCTGGTAATCCGCGAACGTTTGCACATCGTCCGGACACGTTATTCCCGCTTCGGTGAGTTTTTGACGATAGAAGGCATTTGTTCTCAAGACCGGGGCAAGCATCTCGCGGAACCGGCGTAACTGTTTTGTTGTGTCCATATTTTTCATCTGACGGGCCGCGGGCATTCTTATCAGAACTCACGCAACTCAATCTCTTCCAACCGGGAGGCCTTCTCCCACCGGTAGGCCTCCTCCCACCGGTAGGCGCGGTTTCAAACCGCGCAGGCACGGGCGCGCTTTCAAAGCGCGCCTACCGAAGCCGCCGCGTAAGACCTATTCATCTAATCTCGGCACGGCGAGGGACAGGAACTCGCCCTACGGTTAGCCGACGACAGACTAGGTATAACGCGTATGCTGATACTCAGGCGCACCGCGCAGACGCAGGCGCGCTTGGAAAGCGCGCCTACCGAAGCCGCCGCGCAAGGCCTATTCATCTAATCTCGGCACGGCGAGGGACAGGCCCTCGTCCTACGCAGATTGAGACAACTCGGCGAGGGACAGGCCCTCGCCCTACGGTTAGCCGCGGACAGACTAGGTATAACGCGTATGCTGATACTCAGGCGCGTAGAATGTCGGCAGCAAGGCATCTACCTGCAGCAACCCCCGCTGCGTCAAGCGAATCTCGTCTGCCCCGCTGGCAAACGTTAACATGCCATCATCCCGCAGTTTCTTGTAGGCCCCGGCGAACCGCGTGAGGATATCCGCGCCAAACTTCTCCTCAAAATAGGAGGGACGGATTTCTCCGAGTTTGAGCTGCAAGATCATCTCGCGCGTCAACCGTTCCTCATCTGTCGGCATTAACGCGCGAGAAACAGGCAATCTATCTCCTTCAAGATGCGCGAGGTAGTCGCCCCATGATGGCGCGTTCTGAAAGTGAATCCCACTCAGATGCGAGAACGAGGCGACACCGGTACCGAGCATATCACTCCCCTGCCACACCGCATCCCGATAGACAAATTGCTGTGACTGCCCCCTATCCTTCACCATCGTATAGGCACTAGAGCGGCGATACCCGGCCGCCGCAAACTGCTCATTCGCATATTGGTGCCACTCGCGCTTTAGTTTCCAATCCGCCACCGACAACGAATCGCCGCCGAGGATGTCCCTGGAATAGACGGTGTTAAAGGGCAATTCCAACTGATAAACGGTAATGCTGTCCGGTTCTAGCGCAATCGTCTTTTCGACCGTTTCGCGCCAACTCTCCCACGTCTCGCCTATCATGCCGGAGATGAGATCGATGTTAACCTGCGGGAAGTCCAACGCTTTTATCCACGGTGCAATGCGATAAACCTCTTTGGTGAGGTGTGCTCTGCCGTTTTCAGCGAGGATTTCATCGTTCAAGTTCTCCACGCCAAGACTGAGGCGGGTTACACCGACAGACCGAATCGCCTCCAACTTCTTTTGGGTGAGGGTGCCGGGTTCACACTCAAAAGCGACTTCCTCCGCGGTACCCCACGGCAGCACCGCTTTCACCCGCGATACCAACGTTTTCAGGTGCTTGACACTGATATAGGAAGGCGTGCCGCCGCCGAAATAGACGAACCTGAGCGGTCTTCCGGCAACAGCAGGCTGCACGCTGTAGAGCTCTATCTCCTTCGCCAGCGCGTTCAGGTAAACGTCAATCTCCGAACTGTTCTTATCGGTATAAACCCGGAAATAGCAGAACTTGCACCGCTTGCGGCAAAAGGGGATGTGCATATACAGCCCGAGCGTTGCATCCGGGTGCGGCGGCGCAGCCAACGCCTCCCGCACTGCCGGAACATCCTTGTCACCCCAAGCCGAATACGGTGGGTAGTTGGAGACGAAAACACTTCCTACCGTCGTCTGTTTGGATTCTATCCCTGCCGTCGCGGGTTCCGGTTTTGTCTTCTCTATCGTATGAAGCGTCATTACCTTTTCTCTCCAAAGCAGTAGAGGATGCCATCCTCTGTGCCGATATACACGTTGCCACCGGCGACACTCGGCGAAGCAACGATGGCAGAACCCGTTGCGAACTCCCACACCGGTTCACCAGTCGCGACATCTAAAGCGATGAAATTGCCGCGGGTTGTCCCCACAAAGGCGCGCGTCCCGACGATGACAGCGGAAGATTCAATGCGGGATTTGGCGGTGTAAGTCCACTGCAACTCACCTGTCTCAGGCGCGAGCGCGTGCACCATCTTATCACGTCCACCAATGATAACGCGTTCGTCAGTCACAGCGGCGGATGCAAAAAAAGGAAACCGGCGTTTCGGATGCCGATACCGCCACTGAATTTCGCCGGTTTGGACATCGATTCCCAACACTTCGGTGCCATACGTTCCGACGTAAACGTAGTTTCCCAAGCACGCGGCACTCGCGCCAACATACGCGCCGAGAGGTATCTGATGCGTCTGGGTGCCATCAGCAATCGCGAGGACGCGCAGATAACTATCACACCCCGTGACAATCACCGAATCTCCGACAATCGCAGGTGTGCCGTGGACGTAACCCTCCGTCTCAAACTTCCAGACTAGGGTGCCATCTCTCCAATTGAGGCAGTAAAGAAATCCATCATAGGAACCGAACAGCAGCCGTTCTCCTGAAAAGTTCGCAGATGAAATAATCTCGCCTTCGGTGCGGAATTGCCAGAGGGGCTGCCGCGTTTCAATGCTCACAGCATGGAAGACTCCCTCTCCATCGCCGAAATAGAGCACTCCCTCTTGAACGGAAGGCGAGGCTTTAATCTGTCCGCCTGCCTGAAATGTCCATTCCAATTCCCCGGTCTGCGCGTCAACGGCGTAAAGATAACTATCCAACGCGCCGAAATACACCGTGCCATCAACAACTGCCGCCGTGGATTCAATGATATCCTCCGCCCGAAATGTCCAGAGAAGCGCGAGCTCCTCTGGGAGCTCGGAGGTTGCAACGCCGGTGAGCTGCGGATTGCCGCGAAAACTAGGCCAGTCGCTAAAGCCGGGTAACACAACGAAGAACAGCGTCTGAATCAGGATGAACAAACTGATAAGATTCACCTGACGATACCAGACAAACCCTATCCTGTCAATAAGCCGCTTCATAAAGCCTCACAAAATCCGGGAGCGTTAAAGGACGTGGATTAAACTGCGCTGTCCACTGGCCCGCCGATTCTTCCGCCAAAGTGCCGATGTCATTTCGTGCAATGCCGAAATCTCGTAGGCAGTGTGATAACCCGGAGGCATGCTTGAGTGCTACAATCCGGTCAGCCAGCTCTCCATCCGGGAACAACTCCCGATATAAGTCTGCGACGACGGTGCCATTGAACCTGATGACGTGCGGTAACGTCAACGCCACGGCAACGCCGTGCGTTATGTTGTATCGCGCAGTCAACGGATTTGCGCAGGCGTGCGCCGCACCGAGCATTGAATGTTCGATCGCCGCCCCTGCGAGGTAAGCCCCGAATAGCATGTTACCATACACGGAACATTCGGCAATGAGTTGCACGCTGTCCCCTCTAACCGCCGCTTCAAAATTCGCCGATAACAACCGCCACGCCTGCTGCGCGAACATACTTGACATCAAGTTTCGGCGCGTGGAGACAAAACTCTCCACGGCGTGCGCGATTGCGTCTATCCCTGTCGCCGCCATCACCGATTTCGGCACGGTTGCGATGAGCCTCGGGTCTAAAATTACAGTGGCGAATTTCGCTTTTCTGTCACCGCATGCCATTTTGACATGCGTTTCTGCCTGTGAAATCAAGGCGTACGCCTGTGCCTCGCTTCCGGTACCCGCGGTTGTCGGAACCCCGATGGAGGGCAGCATCGGACGCACGGCGCGGTTTGAGCCCCAGTAATCCTCCATTTTGCCGCCGTTTGTTAGCAAGAAATTGACACCCTTAGCGCAATCCATCGCGCTGCCGCCGCCGAGCCCAACGATGATGTCAATCGGCGCATTCGCCTCCGCGAAAGCGAGGGCGGCTTCAACGTGCCGCGTCGTCGGATTCGGTGCAATATCGGCAAAAATGTGACAGGCTATTCCTTTGCGTTGTAACGCCGCGAACCCTCGCGCGACGATGCCAGATTCTTGGACACCCGGGTCCGTCACGATAAACACCCGATGTCCACCGAGTGCTTGGACAGCCTCGCCGAGTCGTTCTATAGAATTCTCTCCGAAGATAACGCGCTGCGTCAGTTCGGATTCAAAGTTTTGCATGAATGAAAGTTTGGACGAATCCTAGTGAAAGACGTATTGATGATATTAAACCCTATTCTCAGCTTTTTGTCAAGCAAAAACGAAACCGAATTTAGTCTAAAACTCAACGAAATTCACAACGAAGAACGCTGTGTTTCGATTATCAAATCTGTTCATTGAGTATTATACCGAGAAATTGTTACGGAACTGTGACACTGATGTGATTTTTTTGTGGAAGAGGAGAGTGCTCCCCTCTAATGGCTGGCAAAGAGCGATATCCGGTTAGGATTCGTTAATTTCTGCTTCCCTAATTTTCTCAAGGAAAACCAATGGTTCAACGATTTCAATTCCGTGTTCAAAAAGGGATTGCTTGAGTTCGGTATCATCTAAAAGGTCATTGTCATACGAAACCAAAAATTGCGCCCGTTCGTGAATAGCACAATCAACTAACGCATCATCGTCCGCATCACGACAGAGCCTGAATGAGAAGGGCACTTCAACAAGAGTAGCATCTTGTTTCAGCAAATTAATCAGATTGGCAACTGTCTCTGGAGCGTACCGATGTTTTCGGATGAGGTTTCGGCGCGAAAGCACGTCCTGCACCTCTGCAATAATCGTTTGTGGTAATACAAGAATGAATGCTTCATCAAGCCAAAGCGAAATCAAGGCATTCGCGACGTTATCCCTCCCGAGCACCGCGCGCACAAAAACATTGGTATCAAATGTTGCCCGATAAACGCGCATCCGGAAATAAGGCGTAGTTTGCAGATTATCCATGTTTAACGGCAGTCTCGCGCTCGCCTGACTTCCACGATAGCCTCGTCAAATTCACGGAGCAACTCAGCGGTAGGCGTATCGGCAAAAGCGGCATGGAAGTGTGAGCGAATCTCGTCCCATGTTTTACGACGCGCCTTCACCCCCGGCCGCGGCGGTATATGTTTTTCCCACAACCGCGTGGTAATCGAATGCTTCAGGATAGGCGGATAATTCCCCAACTTCCTCTGATACTCTTGGAGCTCGGTTTCTGGCACTGAACGCCAATGCGCGTGAATTCGGGCCAGATCTTGCTTCAGCGCATCACCCTCTACGAAATCTTGATGCTCCATCAGGAAAATGGGAGCAAACTGCTTGTGGAAAGCGACATCTGAACTAAAGACACGGCAGAATGGAAGATAGAACAGATATTCCAAATCTACCCACTCTGTTTCCTCAACGCGAATCAACCCGTTAGCAAGCGCGGTGTAAAACCCTATCAAAACTGTCAGGCAGTAGTAGGCATACGGCGCGAATTTCTTTAGTGGCGGCATACCGCGCGCTACCCACCTATTGACGACAGATTTTAACTGTGGAATAGAGTCAGAACCTAACAGTTCTGCCTCTGCTAACAGGAACTGCAAGTTTTCACGCTGGTGAGCAGGGGAATCGCAAAACGCAAGGACAACCGGCTTAAGTTCCGCAAGTGAACAGACAGTGGGAAAATCCATCTCCTGCTGCCACTTCTCCAACGCAATGGCGCAAGTCATAGAACGCCACCTTCCGGATAGCACCTGTTCGGCAGTGGCGAATTGGTTGCTTCTCCAACACCGGAGTGCCTCTTTCTCAGGATGGACTTCATCGGCACGGAACTTTGCCGATAGCAGCGCGCGGGAAAGCAAGATGCGATAGTGGACTGTCCAGCAAGTCTCTTCTATCGGCCGGATCTTGCCGACAACTTTTGCTATCTCCTCTCCCCCTCGCAGCCGCAGGATGTCAACGAACTGAGCCGGGACATTAACAACGAAATAATAGCTGTCAAGCACGTCAACTTCCTCAGCCGAAAGCGACTGTAAGGACGACACGTTGAGCAATAATTGGGGCCCCATGTTTTTTACCTCTAATCGTTAGATGCAGGAGGGTGATAGAGGATTGCCTCCGGTCTGCCTATTCGTTTCGACTACGGTGAGACTGAAGGCTATCCAAGCGAACCTACAAGATTTGCTCTCTGGCGAGACTTTGTAAAGGCCTTACGCAGCACGAACCCGGTAGGCGCGGTTTCAAACCGCGCCTACCGGTGGAGAATTATGCACCTGCGAAAACCTCGCGCACTGCTTGCTCAAAAGCCTCGCACCGGCTAATGAGTGCTCTTACGACTGCAGCGAAGTAATCAACATCGATTAGCGGATTCATGCAAAACGTTCAAGACTCCGCGCAATTGACAATGTTCGGACGTATATTATACCATAAAAATCCAAAATTTGCAAATAAAAAACGTTCGCTTAAATTTCAGCGACCCTCAGCGATATTTTCATTTTACCGAAAATCCAATTTTGGGTAAACCCTTTTTGACGCGAAATCCACCAAAATTGGTTATCCATTTGCCCTTTGGTTGTATAAACCTCAGCATATTCGGGTTCTAACTAGCAGCCTCAGCATCAAGCTGCCGAAGAACCTCCTCAATCCTCTCGATGTTGTCTTCATCGCCATCCTGTTTGGCGAGTTGCAACGCCGTGTGGAGCTCCTGCTTCGCCTCCGAAACACGCCCTAGCAAAGCTTTCATCAAACCACGCCCAAGATACGCCAATACGAAATGTGGTTTGAGCTCAATTGCCCTATCGAAATCAGACAAGGCGGCACGATACTCACCCATGTCATACTTTAATTCGCCCCGATTGTAGTGAGCCTCGGCATCATGCGGGTTGAGTTCAATAGCTCTGTCGAAATCAGATAGGGCGGCGGCGTGTTTGCCCAAAATTGCCTTCGCAACCCCGCGATTGTCGAAGGCTTTGCCCTCCTCCGGATCCAACAGGATAGCCCTATCATAATCGGCGATAGCGGCGGTGTATCTGCCCAACTTCCGCTTGGCAACACCGCGGTTAAGATAGGCATGGGCAAACTCCGGGGCAATTCGGAGCGCAAGGTTAAAATCCTCGATGGCGGCAAGCTGCTCGCCTAGCGTATCTTTCAAAACGCCACGATTGACATAGGCAGGCGCAAGCTCGGGCTCTAGACGGATTGCCTCGTCGTAATCGGCAATAGCGGCGAGATACTGCCCTAAAGCACTCCTCGCAGTGCCGCGGTTGACATAAGGCCCGATCTCCTCCGGTTTGAGTTCAATCGCCTTGTCAAAATCGGCAACGGCGGCGGCGTGCTGACCGAGGAGGGCCTTCGCGAGGCCGCGACTTCCGTAAGCCTCGGCGAAATCCGGCTTGAGACGGATGGCTTTAGTGTAAGCTTCGATAGAACCGTGGTAGTCACCCAGCCGGTCCTTCACATTTCCGGACTTGAAATAGGTTTTGGCAGAAGTTTTCTTAGAACGTTTCATAGTTTCCCACCTCCTCAAAGATGTCCATATTGGAACGCGCGCTGCTTATAGAGATGCTCAAACAGATTCCCCTCGTGCGGGCTGTCCCAAGAAATCTGATTCGTCGGGATTGCACCGATATTCAGCCGGTCGATGCGCGGATTCGCTAGCAATTCTGAAATAAGCGGCTCATCCTCGGTAATCGCTGTGGCAACTAAAGTCGCACCCATGGATGCAACCATGGCTGTTTTCGGCACGTCAACAACGCTGACGAACGGAAACGGGAACTCCGTATTGGCTAACGGATGTTCGGCATCCTCACACCAGATTACCGTCGGACGGAGGAAAGTGCAGCCATCTAACTCCATCAGCCGTTCGCCGGTTGTCATCTCCGTTGCGCCCGGTATTTTCAGGTTTGCGTCAATAGCCGCGGAGATGGCGCGGGCAGCCCTTGGGTTCGCCCAAGCCGCAAGTCGCGCATCGGGATGTTCCAGCGGCTTCGGTTCAATGCACGATAAGCGTTCGGCCACCGCCGCCGCAATCTCTCTGCCGTGTGAAGTTACCCACACGCCGGAGGCATTGATGCACGAGCGTCCGCCGTTTTTGGCGACAGATTCCACAATGAGTTCCAGATGCTTTGCCCATCCGCCTGCTCGACACTGCGCTTCATCCATCACAATTTTGCTACGTCCCGGGCCGTGCACTTCAACGCGCGGCGTGTTCATCCACGGAGCTACGGTAGGCCCGCTACCGAAAAGCAGCGAACGGCCACAACGGAACAAGATATCGTTCGCGCCAGCATAATCGGTGGGGTAGAAACTGAACGCCTCCGGCGCGCACCCCGCCTTCATAAACGCCTGCGCTATCCGATAGGGTGTCCACGGCTCCTCGCGCCCTGGTTTTAGCACAAGTGGCACCTTCAACGGAATAGCGGGGAGCCAGAGTGTATGCACCCCCGGCGAATTGCTCGGCAATACCGCACCCAACGCGTCGGTCTCACAAACGTAAACCAACGTTCCCTTTTCTTGTGAACCCCATCTCCAGCCAGCGTCAAAAATGCGCATATCCAGTCCGCGCGTCAGCCCGGCTAGCACCGCCTCCATTTCCTCTAAAACAGTCTGAATCTTCCGCATATTCTGGGAACAGAGGGTTTCGGGGAGACCGGTTGTGCCGCTAACGTGGCGAATATACTCTTCGGGGGATTGCGTCGTTTCGTGAAGTGGGAGTTCCGCCGTTGTGAAAAGGCGCGCCGCCTCCTTGCACATCGCAATCAATTCCGCAAAGGAATGGTTGCCAAGCACCTTCTTGTGACGCGCCATTTCCCCCAGGTCCTTCGCTATCAACCCGCGGTTCGCTTGGCTCACCTCGGCGAACGGTTCCCCGGTCTTGATATGTGTGAGGCGGACGGTGTTCAAACTCTTATAGGCACGTCCCGCCCGCAAAAGTGGGATATGTATCATGATGTTTGCCCAATCTTTGCCACCCATCCGGAGGCAGCATCGCAATAGAGGAAATCGTCGCCATAGATAGACAAGCCGTGCGGTTCAGGATACGCCTTAGGCACCCGAATCTCATCTAAGATAGTGCCATCCGCCAGATCGAGTTTGACGATAACCCGGTCGGACGTGTGAGTTACCCAGAGCCCATCTTCCACGCGAACGGTGCCGTGTCCTCTGTCGTAAGGCAACGGCAGCGTGTGTTGGACAGCCCAGTCGGAAATCCGCACCTTGTGTATCTCCCGATTCTTGAGGGTTTGCACCCAGAGATGCCCTTCGTCGTAGTTGTCGTATTCTACGCCGTGTGTGCCGCCGCCATCAGGCACAGGATACCGCGCGAGGGTTTCGCCAGTCGATGGATGAACCTTGAAAATCTCACCGGCACCGGGCTTCGCGTCCGTATCTCGGATGGGCCGCCAACGTTCCCCCGGTCCATTGGCGGCTAACCAGAGCGAGCCTCCGCCGTATGCCATCCCGCTGGTGTTGGAAGACTCACTCGGAATGTCGCGGATGAGTTTCGGCACGGTATAGTCAACATCCGCGGCAATCTCAACGAGCGCGACTCTGTCGGTAATCTGATCGACAATCCACAGGCCGTCGTCTGTAACCTGCAAACCGTTCGGCACCGAATAAGGGGACCGGAAAACTTTTTCGATTGTTCTTGTCATATTCGACTCCTTTTTAATAAATTCCTACAACCACGCTCTCCTGAAGTTCAGTGAGCAATCGCACATTTTCAACGCCATCCCATGGATAACGCGCAATCGGTTTCGCGCGCGCAGCTTCGTCACGTTCAAGAAAGCGCGGCATGAAGAATTCCTTCGTCAACGTCGTTAGCATTACGCGCCCGGTTTCACCGTAATCGACAGGTTCATCAGGGTTCTCCGGATTCACCAATTCTGTCACGGCGCGCGGTTGCGGCGGATAATAGATAATCGCGTAGTTATCCGCCGGATTGAACGGCTTGCACGCGGCGAGCCCCATCAGCGTATTGCCGTAGGTGGGGACAAAATCGATGCCCGGCACGAGCTCCTCGCGCGCAAAACGGTGGAACTGCGCGTCCATCTCCGTCCCGCCGCAGAAAATGCCCTTAATGCCAACCTTGCTCAGCGAGATTTTCTCACACAACGCCTCCAACAACTTCGGCGTGGTAAAAAGGCACCGGACGTTCTCATGCGCCCGGAGAACATTGAGCCCCTGCGAGACGACGTGGTTTTTGTAGTCCTCTAAATCCTGATGTTTGCCATACCGAACAAGGCGGTTTACCCAGCGAGGATCCATGTCCACACAGAAGCAGATACCGCCTCGGTGTTGGGCGAGATGTTCAACGGCAAGCCGCAATCGCCTCGGACCCGTCGGGCCGAGCATTAAGAAATCGCTACCCGGTGGAAACCCATCATCGGATAACGTCTCGCTAAAATGCTCATAATCAATCTGAAAATCGCGAACGTTAATCCGACACTTGGGGATGCCGGTGGAGCCGCCTGTCTCGAAGACGTAGATAGGCTCATTTGCATACGCCTTAGGCACCCACTGCCGCACCGGTCCGCCGCGCAGCCATTCGTCTTGGAAGTGCCCTAGGCGTTTCAGGTCTGCGTAGCCGCCGATTTCTTTCCTCGGGTCGAAATCGAGAGTCTCGGCGAATTCTAGCCAGAAAGGGCATCCGGTCTCCGGGCTAAAGTGCCAATTGACGATGTCCCTGACATGCGCGTCAAGTTCCGTTCGAGCCTTCGCGATGTTCTGAGAGAGTTTTGAGTTCAAAATGTCCATTTTTCTATTTCGCAATGCGTAATTGGTGCAAGAAGGTCTCCTCGCATAACCCGCCAAGGTCTGGCAGTGGCTGCCAGCTGTTCAACGTTGTCAATAGATTTGGCGAAGCCTCACGCTGTCTGTGACACCATGCTCGCGAGAATGCCGAGGATTTTGTCGCACTGAGCGATTGGGTAGACGGCCATGTCAATCAGGAGTTTCTGCCCCTCCAATTTGAGGAACAGCCACTCTGTTCCTGACGTGACAGCCCCATAAACACGGGGAATGTCATTTCCAGCTTCCGCGTTAAAGCGTTGGGCGGCAACCATCTCCGCAGCGCACTGCCCGAACCCTTCTGTCAGATTATCCCTTTTCGCCTCCACCAGCACGATGACAGGGGACTCCAATTCAAATTGCCATGAGGACAGACTTACCACAAAAGCACACACCCCGGTCAAGTCGTTTGCTGCATCGACATTAAAGTCAATCCCCGAAAAGAGGCTGATGCGGCGCTCAAAATGCTCGCGGAGTTCAACGAGAACATCGGTGACAATCAACTCTGACTTCGCTTTCTCGGTGCCTATGGCAGCGGCTAACGACACATTTCGCTCCAACTCTGTTATGAGATGTGCACTCGGACTTACCGGGACGATGCCTGAAAAGAGGCCCTCGGTGTTAACCCTTTCAAGTTGAAATGCTTTCCGTGCCGCCGCTAAGGTAAAACTGCTGTACGCCATCTGATAGTCCCTCCGTCCGCATTCACCTGAAAGATGATAACTCCTATGCCGCTATTGCAACCGTTCTTCCGTAGGGAAAGAGCGGTGTGGGAGCGCGTTTACAACGCGCGCTTACAGGATATTGCAATTGGCGAAGCCTTACGCTGTCTGTGACACCATGCTCGCGAGAATGCCGAGGATTTTGTCACATCGCTCAATTTGATATGCCCTCAGGTCAATGTGAAGTTTCCGCGCTTCTAATTTCAGGAAGAGCCAGTCAACGCCTGACGTGGTAGCCCCATAGATGCACGGAATGTCATTGCCTCTTTCTGCATTAAAGCGTTGGGCGGCAATCATCTCCGCTACACACTGCCCAAGGCCGCCGATCAGATCTTCCCTTTTCGCCTCCACTAGCACGATGACAGGTGCCTTCAGCGAAGATTGCCTCGGCGACAGGCTTACCAAAAAATCACATACACCGACTAAGTCGCTTGCGCGTTCCACGTTGAAGTCAATCCCTGAAAAGAAACTGATGCGCCGTTCCAGCTGCTCGCGGAGCTCCGCGAGGACAACGGAGACAATCAACTCCGACCTTGCCTTCTCGGTGCCGATGGCGATGGCCAAGGGGACATGTCGCTCTAGCACCGCCGTGAGCAACTCACTCGGCGGCATCGGTTCAACATCAGCGAAGATGCTAACGGCATCATCCACTTCTAGGTGAAAGGTTTCCTGAACTGTATCAAGAGTGAAGTCGCTATACGCCATGAAAAATAACCTCTCAGTCTGTAGGGCAAGAGCTCCCAGTCTTGCCCTGCCTGCGCTTGGAAGAGCGCGAACTACACACGGTTTCAAACCGCGCCTACCGATGGAGAGTTATAGCATTTGCGTCCATACTATGCTATTCCGATATCGCAACCAGCGTATTCCGAGTCGCGATGTAAAGCACGCCGTCTTTGGCGACAGGTGTCGTATAAACCGCGCTGCCCATGTTGATTTCAGAAATTACCTCCTTAGTCTTCCCCGTTTTCAAAATGACGACATCGCCATCTTCATCGCCCAGGTAGACCTTGCCATCAGCAACGAAGGGTGAACCCCAAATCGCAGCGAAGGTGTCGTGTGTCCAATAGAGATCACCGGTATTCGCATCGAGGCAGTAGAGGAACCCGCTCAAATCAGAGATATAAAGCAACCCATCGATAATCGCGGCGGTGGACATAGTGCGGTTGAACTGCTCATCGCCGAAGTGCCAGACGACAGCACTCCCGGTAGTATCGCCAGTTTGCGTCGCGTCAATACACCAGAGGTGGCCTACCCCCTCGCCATGCTCGGGGTCTTGCCCAACACCGATGTAGACGTAATTCCCGTGGATGACAGGCGTAGAGATGATATTATTGCGCGTCCCGCGTCCGCCCAATTCCCAGACAGAATCCTTCGGATTGCAGTCAAACTTCCAGATAATCTTGCCGGTCTCGGGTTCAAACGCGTAAACCCAGCCGTCGCCACCGGGAATAACCACCTGCGGCACACCGTTAACCACACCGTAAGCTGGGTTTGACCATTGCCCGTGCAGGATGTTCTCACCCGGCGAGGCATCTTCCCAAACAAGTTCGCCGGTGTATTTGTTTAACGCAATGAAACTCGGTGCATCGGGTGAAGGAATGTGGATATGCCCTTCGTCAACGCCGTTGCTCGTCTCCAAAAAAAGCAAATCTCCCACAGCGAGCGGCGAACACGTCGCCAGATTGTGCGGAAAGACATCCAACTCCTCCATCATATCGTAACGCCAGATGATGTCCGCGTCAATCTCACTCGTTTCGGTTTCGTCGGTGAAAGGCCCATCGTTTTCGCCATCCAGGAACGCAAAGGTATCAATACACACTACCTCACAGCGATTGGAGACATAGTAGAGCCGGTCTCCCTCAATAAACGGCGTTGAGCAGACACCCTGTTGGGGCCAATCGTTCACGCGCCCTGAAGGCAGTTTCGTGTGTGTAGATTGCCAGAGGAATTTGCCATCTGATTCCCGAAACGCCATGATAACGCCGCGGTCGCGCGTCAACTTCGGATTCCGAAGGGCCTGGTTGTTCGTGCCGACGAAAACCATGCCGCCGATAACGAGCGGACCGGCGTAGGTCTGCGAACCCAGCTGCGCTGTCCACTTGATATTCTCGCCGGTTTCAAGGTCCCACGACTCGGGCAAATTTGTCTCATCCGATACCATGTTCCGGCTGAGGGTGCCGCCCCATAGGGCAATCTCCTTCTCGGCGGTTGCATTGAAAGCAACAGTGAAAAGTGTCAAGCTTACGAGAACCGCGCAAATAACCATATTTCCGTAGGCGCGCTTTCTAAGCGCGTACCGTTGTTTTTGTATCATCACCATACCTTTAGATTGTCGTAATAGATTTCAGTTGCGGAGTAGCCGTAGATACCGGGGCTGCCCTCACGATTCGGCCTCGGGTCTTCGGCAATTAGCGTCCAGTCTTCAGGTTCAGGCTCCCCAGTTCGCCACACTTTCCCTCGGATGATTGCCTTCGCAGGAGTTGAGGTCGGGAGGTCGCGCTTACCTTCAACCACCTCTACCTGCATTTTCATCGTATACCAGACATCGGTTTCCCATGGAAAGTCGCTCGTCTTCGCCATGCGAAGATCCGATGCCCACGAACGGATTTGCAACCGCTGGTGCCGCCCCTGCATATCTAACGTGTAGCGATTGGCGATTAAACCCATGTCCGGCAACCTGCGCTTGTCCTTCGTGCCCATCAGATCGACCTGGATTGTATAGTCTCTCATCGTCGGCAGACCGAGGTAGACATTGGAACGGTTTAATCCGCGCGCCACAGGCGTTTTGACGAGAACCTTGGTGTTTGCGCGGTTGGAAACCGCGCCTACGGAGGGGGAAACCGCGCCTACGGAGGGGGAAACCGCGCCTGCGCGGTTGGAAACCGCGCCTACGGAGGGGGAAACCGCTGGGCCCTCTCTGACAAAAAACTTCCCTGTCGCGCCTATCCAGTGAGATGGACTTTTTTCGAGTTCAATAGCCTCAAAATCCTCTGTCCACGGCAACGCGGGAATAACGCGAACCCTCGCAGTCGCCTTCATTTCTCCCGCTTGCGCCGAGACTGTGCCTGCTTGCGCGCCCGCGTTTTTATCGGGAGTGAACCGCCCATTCTGGAGAGTGCCTGTTAAGCCGGCAAGCGTCCATTCAACGTTATCAATCGAGGCAGCACGTTTTCCGCTTGCGTCAAAACCGATGACGCGCAACTGAACCGTCTCCCCGGCTGTCACCGATTCCGCTGGCGCGAGCAGGATAGCAACCACAGGCTCCGCCATCTGCATCGGTTCACTTGGCGGCACCTCTTTGCTAGCACAGCCGATGCCGAGAAGACCGGCTATCAGGAGAACAGCAACCCCATAAACAACTTTCATCATCATTTCACCCTCCCGATACAGTAGAGGTATTCTTCTGTGGTAAAATAGATACGTCCATCGGCAATCGCGGGTGAGCCGTAGATTTCAACATAGTGTCCCTCATCCTCGGCGCGGCTGAGCTGCTGAACACTCAGCGTCTCGCACGCATCTTCACCGGGACGAAGGATATGGAACTTGCCGTTAACTTCTGTCACATACAACTTCCCATCAGCCCATACCGGCGAACCTTTGCCGACGGTGCCGATGCTATGTTCCCAGTATAATTCGCCGCTCTCGGCATCAAGGCAGTGCAGGTTCGCGGAATTATCGGCGATATAGAGCCTTCCACCGTGCAACGCAGGCGACACATAACCGAAGTTCACCCCATCATACCGCCACACTTCGTGCGTCTGGGTGACATCGCCGGTGCCGGTGGCATCAATACAGACAACGCGCCCCATCGCGGTGTTATCAATATTCTCTTCGCCGTGCGATGCGTAAACCCGTTTGTTGCGCGTATCAACGACAACGGAGGTGTTAATGCCGCGCAGGCTCAACTGAAAACCCCACACCATCTCCCCAGTCGCCTGTTTCATGGCATAGATGCTGCCATCAGCATTACCGCCGATGATGTAAGATTGTCCATCCATCTCAGCGACAACCGGCGTAGAGTAGGTGGTATCCAGCGGCCTGCCACCGGGTGTAGTCACCCAAATGAGCTCGCCTGTCCGTTTATCAAAGGCGAAATAGCGATGCCGCGTCGCAGCCTGTTCTCCCCAACTCGCATTCAGGTAACTGATAACCACCAAATGCCCAGCGATAATCGGGGTGTGGATGCGGCCGCCATAGCCAGAAATCCGTCCATACTCCTCTGTCAGCGAACGGGACCAGACGATTTTTCCATCTCTATCAAAACAGAAAAACAGGCCTTGAACGCCGTGGACGTAGACATTCCCAGTCTCCACATCGCCGACGGGGCTCGCCCATCCGACGCGATTAAAGGAGATAGTCGTATGGAAAACGTTGAATTGATGGTTCCAGAGCAATTCGCCTGTCTTCGCGTCAAAGCAGGCGACGCGCTCCTGTTGCGTGATGTCTTGTCCGACGCGCCCGATGACGTAAACGCGCCCGTTCATCACAATCGGCGTGGAACGCCCAATGAATTCTGCCTTCCACAGAAGGTTCTCTCCCTCGGCAGACCAGGTTGAAACGAGGTGAGTTTCCGGGGAGGTGCCATCTTGATTCGGGCCCCGCCAAGTCGGCCATTCACTGGCGTGCGCAGCACCTATGCCGCACGCGAGAATGACACATAAAAGCATATAGAAAATCTGTTTGTGTTCGTTCAAATTGTTATTTCTCTCCTTCCTATCAAATCATTAAACGCCGAATGAACCCGTAGGCGCGGTTTGTAACCGCGCTTTATT